>NZ_JANSJA010000212.1:11910-55017 GCF_047462335.1 Synechococcus sp. H60.1 | reverse complement strand
TATCTAACCTCGTTTCTTTTCTCAAGTCAGCATCAAGTCGCATACTAAGGCAACAGTTTGCGGAACAGCTCAATAAAGTGTCCTGGGGAAAGGCTAAGCTTTGGCATGATTCTAAGTGCCTTGTCTCATGGGGCGGTGCACCTCTAGAAATTGTGAAGCGATATATCCAGAATCAGTCAGGAGGCGCTATCCCTCCCCACCCGGGTGGGGAATCCCGCGCCTTACGTTGAGCACTGAGACGGGAACTTGGGCATTGAGCAGCCAGTAGTGGGCAGCGCCGGGGATCTGCAGGGTGATCCCGCAACTAGGCAAACTGACCCACCACCTGCATGGCAAAACTCAGCAAAATAAAGGCCAACCAGGGGGAAAAGTCCAAGCCACCGATGGGGGGAATGATGCCGCGGAAGAGGTTGAGATAGGGATCCGTGAGCTGGCTGAGCACCGACAGGATGGGGTTCGACCAGTTCAGTTGCGGGAACCAGCTCAGCAAAATCCGCACAATCAGCAGGGCATTGTAAATGACGATGAACTGGTAAAGGGAGCGAAACAGCAAAGACGCGGCACTGCCGTAGACCAGCCCTAGAGAGAGGCCGTCTGTCCAAGGGAGCAACAAAGGGCTGAGCATCATGGTTAGAAACAGCGAGGGAACGACTCTTCAACTCATCTCAACTTAAGCGCTGTCGGCAGAGGCAGACCTGATCCAGGAGGGCAACTCAGCCGAGAGACGAGAACACTGGCACCCCTCAGGGGAGAAAGCCAGTGCCGCCTCTAGTTTGGCATGGACAGGGATCCCCTGCTTAAGGCTTTTCCTCGACAGCGCTAGAAGATATTTCCTTGACAAGCAGTTGTGCGCGGGTGGCCTGGATCGCCTCGTTCAACTCGGCAATCTTGGCTTCGAGGGTGCGGCGGGCCTGGGCAATCCGCTCTGTTTCCTGTTCCCACTCCCTCCAGTCGCTGGAGCTGGGCACAGCCGGCTCACCCGAAACTCGGAGGCGCGGCCGCTCAGGAGGGACAGAGGTGCCGTTGAGACGGTCGGGATCGCGGCGCTGGCCTTCGGCGGATCCCTTGCTCAGTCGGGGGGCCAGCACAAAGGCGATCACCCCGCCGATGATCCCGCCCAACACAGCGCCGGCTACCACACCGGCAATGAAGTCCCCTTTCTGATCTGCCACGCTTTTGTCCAGCTCGCCAAACTTAAGCTATCTTCTTCTGTTCTACCTTTCCTGTCCTACTCCCGCCAGCAAATTCGGCCAGGGCTGGGGAAGTCGCCAGTGGCTGAGCCGCTCCAGGTGGGCTTGCATCTGTTCCCTCAACTCGCCCAAAGCGTGTTGCAGATCGCCGGGCAGGGATCCCAGTGCCGCCTGCCAGAGGTGAGCTGGAGACAAGTCGGGGCTGACCACATGCCACAGCCGCTGTAGCTCCTCAAAGTGAAGGCGGTCATCTTCCGTGAGCGAAAGCACCAACTGGCGGCGCAGCTCGCGGGCCTCTTCCGACATCAAGTAGCGCAAACCCATGCGGGCGGTGGGTACCCAATCCAGCCCCCCATCGCTGCGGGCAATTTGGATCAAATTCTCCAGGCGGTTCCAGCGGAACTTGCCCTCCTTAATCAGCACTTGCAGCAGCCGCTGGCGAATGCGGGGTGACTCGTCCGTCAGCAGGCGCTTGGCCACGTAGGGATAGGCCACGCCAACAATGCGAAACTGGGGATAGAGGCTAAGAGCCACCCCTTCTTGAGTAACCAAAGAGCGGATTACCAACGCAAAGTGGGAGGGCACCTGAAAGGGGTAGCGGTACATCAAATCGGAAAACTGGTCGGTGGCGGTTTTGAAGTTGAAGTTGCCCACCTCCTGGTTCAACACATCCGCCAGCACCGTCTCCAAGGCAGGGATCAGCTCTTGGCGGTTGACATCCGGCTGTAAAAAGCCCAGATGAATAAAGTCGTCGATCAAGGCGTTGTAGTCGCGATCCACCAGGTGAACCAGCGCGTCCACCAGGTACTCCTTCATTTCTTCGGTGAGCTGGTCCATCATGCCGAAGTCGATATAGGCCAGGCGGCCATCGGGGAGGGCAAACAGGTTGCCCGGATGGGGGTCGGCGTGGAAAAAGCCGTATTCCAGCAACTGCTTCAGGCCAGCCACCACGCCAATGCGCACCAGTTGTTTGACCTCTAAGTTGGCGGCTCGAATCCGCTCCACATCGGTGAGCTTGATGCCGTCGATCCACTCCAGGGTCAACACCCGGCGGGTGCTGTAGGCCCAAAAGATGCGCGGCACATACACATCAGGATCGCCGCGAAAGTATTCGGCAAAGCGCTCGCAGTTTCGCCCTTCCTGCAGGTAGTCGATCTCCTCAAAAAGCTTGTAACCAAATTCATCCACCACCGCCGTCAAGGTGTTGCCCAGGTTCAGGGGCAGCCAAGGACCCAGCCAGGTGGAGGCCCAGCGGATAAGGTACAGATCTAGGCTCAGCCGCTCCCGCAGGTGGGGCCGCTGCACCTTGACCGCCACCCATTCGCCGCTGTGCAGTTGCGCTTTGTAAACTTGGCCCAAGCTGGCGGCGGCCACCGGCTCGGAAGAGATCTGGGCGTAAATTTCGCTAATCGGACGGCCCAACTCTGACTCAATGCGGGCAAACGCCTCCTGGGAAGGAAAGCTGGGCAGTTGATCCTGCAGCTTGGTCAGCTCTTCCAAGTAGTCTTTGCGCACCAAGTCCGGTCGTGTCGAGAGGGCCTGCCCCACCTTGATGAAGGTGGGCCCTAGGTCGGTGAGCAGCTTGCGCAACTGCTCTGCCCGCTGGGGCACCTTGCGATCGCCCTGCCCCCAAAGCTGATCCCAGCGCAGACAGAGGACGAACCAGAGAAAGGGCCAGAGAATGGCCAGCGCCCGACCGATCACTTGCGGCAGGCGCCAGCGGTAGTAACGAGCAATAAATTGCGGATCGTAAACTTCTAGGTCGGCAACCGAGGAAATCCTGTTCAGCACGCTCAAGGGATCTCACAATCTGTTTTTAAAGCTCTCAATAGTTATCGTAATCTATCGTAATGGCAAAAGCCTCTTGATTCCTCTTCATCTTGCCTAACAGCGCCTCCTCAGCGCTCGCCGGCCAGGTTCTTGGCCAGAGCCGACCTCCCCCGATCAAATGACGGTGTTGTCCGGGATCACCGAGTCTTTGATGATGGTGACGATGCCATTGCTGATCCAGATCCCTTCCTCTTCCCGCTGCGCTTCGCTGACGTGATCCTTGTTGAGGATGCGGACGTTGCGCCCGATGCGGGCGTTCTTGTCTACGATGGCGTTGACAATGTGGGAGTTGGCGCCGATGCCCACCGGTGGGATCCCGGCCTCCAGCTTGGCCTGCCGCTCTTCTGCCGACTCGTAGTAATCGGCCCCCATGACGAGGGTGTTTTCTATGATGGTGTTGGCTTCCAGGCGGCTGCGAATGCCGATGATGGAATTGCGAATTTGGGCATTTTTGATGATACAGCCGTCGGCAATCATGGAGTTGACAATGTGGGAATCGAGGATCTTGTTGGGGGGCAAAAAGCGCGGACGGGTGTAGATGGGCATTTCGCTGTCAAAGAAGCTAAAAGGCGGGTTGGGCTGCTGCACCAGCGCCAGGTTGGCGCGGTAGAAGGCCTCGATGGTGCCGATGTCTTCCCAATACCCCTTGAAGAGGTAGGCCTGCAGGTGGTACTTGCCAACGGCTGCCGGCAGCACCTCTTTGCCGAAGTCGGTGTGCTCCTTCACCTGCAGCATCTCGATGAGGGCTTCCCGCCGGAATACGTAGATTCCCATCGAGGCAATGTAGGGCTTGGCCTTGGCCTCTTCCGGGCTAAGGCCGAGGGCCTGGGTATCGACCCGGCAGGCTTGCAGCAGCTCCCCCTGCGGCTTTTCTTTGAAATCGACAATGCGACCGTTCTCGCCGATCTTGAGCAAGCCAAAACCTGAGGCCACTTTTTCTTCGCAAGGGAGCACCGCCAGCGTCACATCGGCTCCGGTCTGCCGGTGATGGTGGATGAAGGGGCGGTAGTCCATGCGGTAGAGGTGATCCCCAGATAGGATGAGGAAGTCCCGTGGCTTCCAGGAGTCCATCAGCCAGAGATATTGGCGCACAGCATCGGCAGTGCCCTGAAACCAATCGGGGTTATCGGGCGTTTGTTGGGCCGCTAAAATATCCACAAAGCCGCCTGTGAAGGGGGACATGCGGTAGGTGTTGATGATGTGGCGGTTGAGGGAGGCGGAGTTGAACTGGGTGAGGACGTAGATTTTGTCGATATCGGAATTGATGCAGTTGCTAACCGGGATGTCGATGAGGCGATACTTGCCTGCCAGAGGCACAGCAGGTTTAGCACGGCGCTTGGTCAGGGGATAAAGTCGGGTGCCACGCCCACCGCCCAGGATAATCGCCAGTACATCGCGCATGGTTGTCCTCCACCAGGCTACACCCAATAGCATAGACTGCTGCGGGGGCACCTGACCCAATCTGGCTGAGGGGAATCGGGAAACCGGAAGCAGCTGAAACAAATTCTGGGGAAGCGGATGGCACGCGTCCTGGCTTTTACCAACAATAAAGGGGGCACCGGCAAGTCCACCCTCTGCGTCCACGCGGCCCAGTTAACGGCTCAACGGGGCTACCGAGTTCTGCTCATCGATCTCACCTCCCAGGCCACCGCCAGCAGCTTTTACCTGGAAGAGGTGGGATCCCTGCCCCCCGAGGAAACAGTCTGGGCCAGCTTGCACCCGCAGCATCGATGCTCTTTGGAAGAGGTGATCTACTGCACCGACAAGGGGGTGGATGTGGCGCCCCCCCACAGCACCATGGCGGAAGTGGCGGCCCAATTGGCGGCTGCCGGCGATGCAGGGCAACACCTGTTGCAGCACCAGTTGGATCCCTTGCTGCCGGATTACGATCTTATCTTTCTCGATACGCCGGGGGAACTGAATGCCCTCACGGCCAACGCCCTGCGGGCAGCCCAGCGGGTGTTGATCCCGACCCGGCTCAACCGCGCCGATTTCTCCTGTACAGAGGTGACCCTACGCTACATTGAGACCCTGAAAGGTCAGTTGAGCCAGGCCCGTGCTGTCTTGACCATGCTGGACGACCGCTACTTGCCGGGGGGCATCTGGTCGGGATCCCATACCGGGCAATTGTATGTGCAAGCGCAACAGATTTTTGCGGATGTGCTTTCACCCGTTACCATTCCAGATAGCAGCGATTTGCGCACCGCTTTTGACTACGGCTTGACGGTCATGGACTATCGGCCTGGCTCGGTGGTGTGTCAGCGATTGGTGCAGTTTGTCGAACATGAGGTGCTCTTGTGACTGGATCGAACCGTAGCCTCTTTCCTTCTTCAGGAGAAACTTCCCGCACTCGGCGCAAGGCCAGTGCTAAAACCAGTTCAGAGCCCACCTCTGCAGAATCTACTCCCACGGGCGAGGAGCCGACAACGATGTCTTCTCAGTCTCCTACAGAACCAGCCCCAGAATCGCCAGAAATTGCAACTCTCAAAAGCCAACTGGCTGAAGCTCAACAACGCTTGCAGGACTACCAAAACAAAGTCTCTGCCTTGCAAGCTCAGCTTGAGCAAGTCACTGCCCATCGGGACGAATTGCAGAAGGCGCTGGCCCAGTTGCAGGCGGTGGCAGACGAGCGGGCCAAGACCATTCAGGAACTGCAAAGCCGCCGAGGACAAGCTCCACTCCCGGCTAGGCCCCAACCCTCCGCTTCCCCGCTGCAGGCGCAGAAGAAGATCATGAATCGGCCCATCTTCGACAATGTGTCGCCCACCGACGAAGATATGCCGCCCTACATGCTGGACTAGGCAGTGGGTACTATCCTGGATTGCACCCGAGGAAAGAAGGGTGTAGGGTTAGGGATCCCTGTCTGCTCGGTTGCCGTTCTGGTCTTCACGCTATGACTTCATCCCAGGCGAAGATGACTGTTTCTTGCGATGCCATTCCGCCCCATGGGGGCACTTTGGTTAACCGCATTGCCCCGCCCGAGCAGGCACAAGAGCTGCGCTCCAAAGCTGAACACTGCCCCATCCTCTACCTCGACGAGCGGGCTCAGTCGGATCTGGAGATGATCGCCATTGGGGGCTTTAGCCCGCTCACCGGCTTCATGGGGCGGGCAGATTACCAGTCGGTTCTGGAGACGATGCATCTGGCCAATGGCCTGGCTTGGTCGCTGCCGGTGACGCTGCCGGTTGCTGCCGAGATAGCCGCCGATCTCAAGGAAGGGCAGACCATTGCCCTGGCCAACGGCGAGGGCAGGCTCTTGGGCCTGTTGGAATTGACCGAGAAGTTCACCTACGACAAAACCCGCGAAGCGCAGCAGGTCTACCGCACCACCGATGAGCAGCATCCGGGGGTGAAGGTGCTCTACGAACAGGGATCCGTCTATTTGGCTGGCCCTGTAACTCTCTTCCAGCGGGATCCCCATCCCCTTTTCCCGGCCTACCAGATCGACCCGGCTCAGTCGCGGCAACTGTTTCGGGAAAGAGGCTGGAAAACGATCGTCGGCTTTCAAACCCGCAACCCCATCCACCGCGCCCACGAGTACATCCAGAAGTGCGCGCTGGAAATCGTGGACGGGCTGTTTCTCCACCCGCTGGTGGGGGCCACCAAAAGCGACGACATTCCCGCCGAGGTGCGCATGCGCTGCTATGAGGTGCTGATTGAAAAGTACTACCCCAAGGAGCGGGTCATTTTGGCCATCAACCCTGCGGCCATGCGCTATGCCGGCCCGCGGGAAGCCATCTTCCACGCTCTCATTCGCAAAAACTACGGCTGCACCCATTTCATTGTGGGCCGGGATCATGCCGGGGTGGGGAATTACTACGGCCCCTACGATGCCCAGTACATTTTCGATGAGTTCCGTCCTGAGGAACTGGGCATCATCCCCCTCAAGTTTGAACACGCCTTCTATTGCACCGTCACCGGCACCATGGCCACGGCCAAGACCAGCCCTAGCCAACCCCACCAGCGCATCCACCTGTCGGGCACCAAGGTGCGGGAAATGCTGCGCCGCGGCGAGATCCCCCCGCCAGAGTTCTCTCGCCCCGAGGTGGCCCAATTGCTGGCCGAAGCCATGCGTGAGCGCAGTTCGTCGTAGCTTTTGTGATTTCTCTGAGTGGAGGCAAAAGGGTCTGCGACCAACCAGACCCTATGTATTGATAAATTGATAAAGAGACAAAAACCCCACGCCCAAAGGCATGGGGAGGATGCTGCTCTCCTAGGAAACCCTCGTCAGCAAGCTCTCAATGGGCAGCAGCAGACCTCATCCTGCCTCAAAGCGGAGTTGCTCGGGATCCACATAATAGCAGCGGGCATTGTCAACACAGATCAGCGCCCAGCCATTTTGGTCAACATCGACCAACGTATATTCGGATTGAGGGATGAAGTGGCCCTGGTGGTTGCGGGTCTCGCCTTTAACCCAGACAGTCTGACGGTTCATCTTAAAGTTCCTCCACTTTACAGCCAAAAAATCAAAAGCAGGACTCAATTTCAATGCAAGTCAGTGCAAGGAGTGTCACATCAAACAGAACTAGGATGCACCAAACCCCTCGCATCTCCTCAAAGCCCAACCAATCCATAGGCTTGGGTGTGATGCAAGCTAGCTCACAGCGGTGAATAAATACCGTCTTGCGATTTGGTAAAAGAAGTCTAGCACCAACTCTATGAGAATATTGTTAAAAGTTGCAGATTAAATTGACAAGCTCTAGATTTTCCTAAATTCTTGTTGCAAAATTGGGTCAAGCCTGCCTAATTTTCTTCAAATAGCCACTGGTGCATCTTGCTCAGGTGAGGCCAAGCGGGACGGCGCTTCCCTCCCTCTGCCAAGTTGGATTTGACCCCCTCGATTTGCTCGGGATCCCGCGCCAAGATTTGCTTGATGGTCTCCACCTGCTGGCGTACCCCCGTTTTTTTCAGCTCCAGCATCGCCAAAGTCAAGTTCACCCGCGGCTGGGCGTCCACCGGATCCAGCTTCACGGCAGTTTGGGCGGCTTTCAGGGCTTTTTCCGCTTGCCCCTCCAAAAGATAGAGCCAAGACAGGCAAGTCCAGGCTGCTGCCGCCTTCGGGGATCCCTTACAGATAGCCTCAAAGGAAGGGATCAGCGTCTTGGCTGCTTCCCCCGCCTCGTAGCGCCGGATCCCTTCCTGAAACAATTCTTCAATGGCTGCGCTCATCGTTCTCAATTGAGCATAATGACGTATTGACAAATGTGCCGCTTTATGGGTGCAAGGCTATTCTTGCCTGTTCGCCCATCTGTTGTAGCGCACCGGTGTCGGGGAGAGGGATCCCTTCTCCTTCCGCCAGCCAGAGCCAGTACTCGATGTTGCCGGCAGGGCCGGTGATGGGCGACCAGGTATAGCCCTGCACCTGCCAGCCGCGGGCCACTGCCGCCTGCATTACCGTCTGCAGCACGCGGGCATGGATGGCCGGATCCCGCACAACTCCTTTTTTGCCCACCTGGCCTCGGCCCGCCTCAAACTGGGGCTTGACCAGCAGCAGAGCCTCCCGCGGCGACCGCAACAGCTTCCACAAAGGATCTAACACCTTGGTTAGGGAAATAAAAGAGAGATCCACCACCGCCAGATCCGCCCAGCTTGGGGTGGGCACCTCAGTTCCGTAGAGATCGGCCGGCTGCAGGTGGCGCAAGTTGGTTCGTTCTTTGAGGATCACCCGCGGGTCGGTTCGCAAAGACCAGGCCAACTGCCCATAGCCCACATCCACCCCATAGACCCGCTGGGCCCCTTGTTTGAGTAGGCAATCGGTAAAGCCCCCCGTGGAGATGCCCGCATCCAAACAAATACGGCCCTGCACCTGAACAGAGAAGGTCTGCAGCGCCCCCTGCAGCTTTTCTCCCCCTCGCGAGACAAAAGCAGGCTTACACTGGATGTGGATTACGGGATCCCCGCTCACCCAGGCTCCAGCCTTCTCCGCCCGCACCCCATTGAGGAGAACTTCGCCTGCGAGGATGGCGCGCTGGGCCTGCTGGCGGGAAGAGAAATATCCCCGCTCCACCAACCAGCTATCCAGGCGCACCCGCTCGGCCATCTCACTACTGCTGTTAACAGCTCCTACCCGATTTTCAATTTCTCAGGATAGGAGAGCGGGATCCCTCTCGACCAGATCTGGCTTGGCGCCAGCAGAAATGGGCGGGGGATTAGCCAAAGCGTCCGCTCACGTATTCTTCTGTCTCGCGATTGGCGGGAGAGTTGAAGATCTTCTCGGTGCGGTCAAACTCCACCATGCGTCCGTAGCGAACCCCTTCGTCGTCCACCTCGGTGTTAAAGAAAGCCGTGAAGTCGGACACACGTGCCGCCTGCTGCATGTTGTGGGTGACGATGATAATTGTGTAGCGACGCCCCAATTCCTTAAGCAGCTCCTCAATGCGCAGCGTTGAAATGGGATCCAGGGAGGCACAGGGCTCGTCCATCAGGATCACTTCCGGCTGAATGGCCAAGGTGCGGGCAATGCAGAGGCGCTGCTGTTGTCCGCCGGAGAGGGAAAGGCCGCTCATCTTCAACTTGTCTTTTACCTCATCCCAGAGAACGGCCTGGCGCAACGCACGCTCCACCAGCTCGTCCAGATCCCCCTGGTAGCCATTGATCCGTGGCCCAAAGGCAATGTTGTCGTAGATGGATTTGGGGAAGGGGTTGGGCTTCTGAAACACCAGGCCAACCCGCCGGCGCACCTCGGAGGGATCCACATCAGGGTCGTAGATATTTTTCCCGTGAAAAATGACCGAGCCTTCTACCCTTGCTCCCGGGATGAGATCGTTCATGCGGTTGAAGCAGCGCAAGATGGTGCTCTTGCCGCAGCCTGAGGGGCCAATGAAGGCTGTGATGTGATTTTTCGGGATCTTCAGGGAAACCTGCTTAACCGCTAGGTGGGAGCCGTAGTAGACGCTCAAATCCCGCGTCTCTAGTTCAACCTCCAAACGGGTGGATTTCTCAGGAGAGCCGGACTTGTCAGAGAGTGGAGAGCGCATAGGAGTACCGAAGGAGATAACGTCACTGCAAAGCCTAGATTGAGAAAGAAACAGGTGAGAGGGATTAGATGGTGATGGTTTCCTGCCGACGACTGACGATGAGCCGGAAACTGACCGTGGTGATCAACACCAAAACCACCAGAGCCAAAGCCCCTCCCCAGGCAATCTTCTGCTGGTTTTCAAAAGGAACGAGGGCAAAGTTGTAGATCAACACAGCCAGTGAAGCTACTGGCTTTAACAGACCGCTGGGCCAGAGGAAGCTAAACAAAGCAGTGAAGATCAGGGGCGCCGTCTCACCCGCAGCGCGGGCAATAGCCAACGTCACCCCCGTCAGGATCACCGGCAGAGCTGCCGGCAACACCACGCGAAACACCGTCTGCACCCGCGAAGCCCCCAGTGCGTAGGCAGCAGCCCGCGTATCTGCCGGCACCAGGCGCAGCGCCTCTTCACAAGACAAAATAATGATAGGCAGAGTCAACACCGATAGAGCCATCCCGCCGGCGAGGGCCGAGAAGGTCTTGGTGGAGAGCACCAGCACCCCGTAGGCAAACACCCCGGCAATGATAGAGGGAACCCCCGTCAACACCTTGATGATGAAGCGCAGAAAGGAAGCTGTGGGGCTGTTTTGGCCAAACTCCGAGAGATAGATGGCAGCAAACAGTCCGATGGGGAAGGTGATGGCGATAGCAATCGACACCACAATAACCGTCCCCAGCACCGCATTGCCAAATCCGCCCACCTGATCGCCGGGAGGAGGGGGAAGTTGGGTCAGCGCTTGCCAGTTCAAGCGCTCGATGCCTCTGGTGAAAACGTAGTAGAGGATGAGAACCAGCACGAAAATGGCAAAGAGGCTGGAGAAAACTGTCAGCGCTGTCATTCCTACATCCAAGAAGACGCGCCGCCAGGACTTTGCTCTGCGCTTGAACAAATTGCCTTGCTCTACCGCCTGAACTTGTGTCGTCATGTTCCTCTACTCCCGCGAAGCTGTCAACGCGAACTTGACACGGCGTATCATCAGCTCCGCCGCAATGTTAACTACCAGAGTGATGGCCAACAAAATCAAGGCCACATACATGAGCGCTGCCACCTGCTCAGGGCCTGCTTCTGCGAACTCGTTGGCCAACAGGGCCGGGATGTTGCTGGCAGGAGCCAGGAGCGAGACGCTAATACCGCGGGCATTGCCGATCAGCATCGCCACTGCCATCGTCTCCCCCAAGGCACGTCCCAAACCCAAAACCACCGCCCCTAGCATGCCGCCAATGGCCGCCGGCAGCACAACCCCAAAGATGGCTTCCCAGCGAGTGGCCCCCATCGCATAGGCAGCCGCCCGCAACTCCGGCGGAACGGCCACCAGCACTTCCCTGGCAATGGCAGTGATGATGGGGATGATCATGATCCCCAAGACAACCCCTGCCGTCAGCATCCCCGGCCCCACCGGTGGCGTACTGAAAATGGGCAACCACCTGAAGTTCTGGAACAAGAACATCTGAATCGGGCGAAAGAAGGGAATGAAGATAAACAACCCCCAAATGCCGTAGACCACGCTGGGAATGGCTGCCAGCAGCTCCACCACGATGATCAAGACTGTGCGCAAAGACTTGGGCAGAAAGTCCTCACTCAAAAAGATGGAGATGCCGAAGCTAAAAGGAACGCCCACGATCAGGGCAATCAGAGAAGTCACCAGGGTGCCGTAGATCTGGGGCCAAGCGCCGTAGTTGTTCTCAACAGGATCCCAGGTGGTGCCCCAGAAAAAGCCCAGCCCGAACTTCTGAATGGCAGGTAGCGACTGGATCCCAATCTCCAGGGCAATCCACAACAGCAGCAAAGCCGAGAAAAAGACGGCAATCCGCGTTGCCCAGATGAACAACCAGTCGCGCCGGCGCTGGAAGACGGGCCGGGGCCGAAATAGAGAACTGCTCTCTGAAGAAAAAGTAGTGGTCATCTGCCGAGTAGGAGGTACCAACTTTTACGGCGTGATGTTTTCTAGGGCAGCCAGAGCTTTCTGCCGCGTTTCTTCCGGCAAGGGCACATAGCCCAGCGGCTCCGCGAAGGATTGCCCTTCCGTGAGGCCGTAGCGGAGAAACTCCTTGACAGCTTTGGAGGTTTCAGCTTTGGGGTAGACTTTGTAGGCCAAGATCCACGTGTAGCCCACAATGGGGTAGGAGTCTTCCCCGGCGGGATCCGGGTCAACCCCCAACAGCCGCTCGTCAAGCTTGATTCTGGCCAGCGCTGCCTGCTCCGTCTCAACTTTGGGGGTGACGAACTTGCCCGACCGGTTTTCCAGGCGAGCGATGTTCAGGTTGTTGAGCTTGGCGAAGCCGAACTCCACATAGCCAATCGCGCCAGGGATCTGCTTAATCTGCTCGGAAACACCTTCGTTACCGCGAGCTCCTACCCCGGTTGGCCAGTTCACGGAAGAGCCACGACCCACTTTTTGCCGCCATTCCGGGCTAATGGCGTTGAGGTGGGTGGTAAAGATGTCGGTGGTGCCGCTGCCGTCGGAGCGGTGCACAACGGTAATCGGCAAATCCGGGAAAGTCACCCCTGGATTAAGGCCAGCCAGCAGCGGATCGTTCCAGTTCTTAATTTTGCCCAAGAAGATATTTACCAGCGCTAGGCGAGAGAGGCGAATTTCGGGGCCCACGCCGGGGATGTTGTAGGCTGCCACCACTGCCCCCCCCACCATCGGCACGGCCACCATGCCCTTGGGAGGGTTGGCTTCACTCTCGATCTGGCTGATCTCTTCGGGACGCGGCACACTGTCGCTGGCGCCGAAATCGACAGTGCGAGCCACAAATTGCCGCCGCCCGGCACCGCTCCCCACCGACTGATAGTTGACTTGGATGTTGGGGTTTTTCTTGCCAAATTCTTGAGCCCAAGTTTGGTAGATGGGAGCCGGGAAAGTAGCTCCAGCGCCGTTGATGGTTACGGTCTGCTGAGCAAATACCCGCTGCCAATTTGCCTGGCTGGCCACAAACCCAGCAACCGTGGCAGAGACGAACTTCAGGAAAGAACGACGTCCCAAGGAGCGCAGCATCAACATACAGAAATCTCCCAGATGAAGATGGTGTCTCGATCCAACTCTGAGTGCTCTAACCTCAGAACCTGCTCAAGCCGGGCTGATCTCAAAAAAACAAGGGATCCCGTTAAAGACCCTTGCCACTCTGGTTCTTGTCGTTAATGTAATATAACGTTCATCCTTTTTGGTTAACGTGAGGTTAAAATCAGGTTATTTCTGTCTGTAGCTAGTCTCCCTTGTCGCTCTTTCCAGGGATCCCTTGCAGGGGAGAATACCCTCGATCGAGGAAACGCGGCGTGAAGACCCCCGGATTCAAGGGCCTACGGCTGGGCTCTGGGGCCAGCTGAGTTTTCCGAGCTCTTTGGGCTGACATCAGCTTGGCAAATGCTTAGAATGAAAGGCTGTCGAGAAAATCAGTGCTTTCCTCCATGGCTAAACGTAACGTGCAGGTTATGCTGCGCCAGGCGATCCCGGGCTTGGGCAGCCCCGGAGAGGTGGTGAGTGTCAAGCCTGGCTACGCCCGCAACTACCTTTTCCCGCGGCAGATGGCGGTGCGGCTTACGCCTGGGCTTCTCAAGGAGCAGCAGATGCGTCGGGAGCAGGAAGCTGCCCGCAAATTGGCGGAGAAGCAGCAGGCGGAAAACTACAAGAAGGCTTTGGAGACCATCGGTCGCTTTGTCATCCGCAAGAAAGTGGGCGAAAAGGATTTGCTCTTCGGGCAAGTGACCACCACCGACATTGCCGAGGTGGTGCTGGCCACCAGCGGCCTGGATATCGATCGCCGTAACATCCTGCTCAACGAGGAGATCAAGAAAACTGGGGTTTACCTGGTGCAAGTGAAGCTGCACCCAGAAGTAACAGCCACGCTGCGCATTCAGGTCACGCCTGAGTGAGAGAGAAATCCTAGGAAGCAATGGGAGATAGCAAGTAAAGCTGGGCCTGGCTGCTTAAGGTGCTCGGCCAAGCAGCTGGCTAGTGTGGAGCTGGGTTGGTTTTTCTATCCTGGCTGGTGGTGATCAGCGATTACGACTTGACAGGTGGGGATCGGCTTCCGCCTCAAAACATAGAGGCTGAGGAGGAGATCCTGGGGGCTATTCTTCTCGATCCCGAGGCATTGGCGCGGGTGGTGGAGTTCCTGCGTCCCGAGATGTTTTACCTCTCGGCCCACCAGGAAATCTACCGGGCTGCCCTGCATCTGCACAGCCAAGGCCAACCCACCGATCTGATGACGGTTTCTGCCTGGCTGGCGGATCACCACCTTCTGGAGCGGGTGGGGGGGACAGGGGCAATTCGTCGTCTGCTGGAGCAAACGGTTAGCAGCGTCAACATTGACCAGTACGCCCGCCTGGTGGTGGACAAATACATGCGCCGCCAGTTGATCCAGGTGAGCAACACCCTGGCTCGTCTGGCCTACGACACCAGCCAGCCCCTGTCTCAGGTGATGGATCAGGCGGAGCAGCAGGTGTTTGCCCTCACCCAAGAGCGAGTGCAGCGCAGCCTCATCCCTGCTTCTGAGGTTTTGGTGAACATCTTCTCGGATCTGGAGGAGAAGTTCCAGAGCGGGGCTCAGATCCCTGGGATCCCGACCAAATTCATCGACCTGGACAACCTGACCCAGGGCCTGCAACGCTCGGATCTGGTGATCTTGGCCGGTCGCCCCTCGATGGGGAAAACCAGCTTGGCCCTTAATATTGCCCAAAATGTAGCCGCCTACGTCAGGCAGCCGGTGGCCATTTTCAGTCTAGAGATGTCGCGGGAGCAACTGGTGCAGCGGCTTTTGGCCAGCGAGGCCCGCATCGACAGCAGCCGCCTGCGCGCGGGGCGCATCAGCGAGCACGAGTGGCAGCGTCTGGGGCAGGCGATTGGCTTTTTGTCGCAACTGCCCCTGTTTATCGACGACACTCCCGATTGCACCGTTACGGAGATTCGCTCTAAGGCGCGGCGCTTGCAGGCGGAGCAAGGAGGAACGTTGGGGCTGGTGTTGATCGACTACTTGCAACTGATGCAGGCATCCGCCGCCGACAACCGAGTACAGGAGCTGTCGCGCATCACCCGCGGCCTCAAGGCACTGGCCAAAGAGCTGATGGTGCCGGTGCTGGTGCTCTCTCAGCTCAGCCGGGCAGTGGAGTCGCGCTCCGATAAGCGTCCGCAACTGGCAGATCTGCGGGAATCCGGCTGCCTGGCGGGGGATACTCAGGTGATGGACGTGGATCGGGGCAAGCTCTGGCGGCTGGAACAACTGGCGGCCCTGCCAGCCTCAGCAGAACTGCCCCGCTTGCTCAGCCTCAACGGGCGCGGGCGCCTGGTGCCCCAACAGCCGGTGAAGGTGTTTTGCAGTGGCCGACAGCCCACCTGCCTTCTGAAAACCCGCCTCAATTTCTCCATTCGCGCCACCGGTACCCATCCCTTTTTGACCCCAGAGGGATGGAAAACCCTCGACGAGCTGCAACTGGAAGAGGAAGTAGCCGTGGTGGTGCAGGAGGGGTTGATTTGGGATCCGGTGGTGTCGATTAGCGAGCCGGGGGAGCCGCAGCCGGTCTACGACATCGAAATGCCCCGCCACCACAACTTTGTGGCCAACGGCCTGCTGGTGCACAACAGCATCGAGCAGGACGCCGATGTGGTGATGATGATCTACCGCCCGGAGTACTACGATCCCAACACCAGCGATCGCGGCATTGCCGAGGTGATCATCGCCAAGCACCGCAACGGCCCCACCGGCACCGTGCGCCTTTTGTTTGAAAGCCAGTACACCCAGTTTCGCAACTTGGCGGATCCCTATCGCTAAAGGCAAACCCGCTGGTGCCTGGTTCCCCCGGCAATTCCAAGAGCAAGGCAGGGGGGTGTTAGCTTAGGATAGCTGACAGCTTCAGCCGAGTTTGGCCACTGCCCTCTTTATCCTCTCATGTTTAAAAACGTTTTAATTGCAACCGATTGCCAAGATGGCCTGCAAAGGTTTGGCAAGTGCTTAGATGCCCTACACAGCAACGGCATTCAACGCCTTGTTTTCTTGCACAGCCTGATTTGGAAAGATGACGATATCGGCCTTCCCGAAGACCCCACCCCCAAAATAGAAACCAAGAAGGCCCAGTTTCGCCAGCTTTTGGGCACCATTCCGGAGGGGCTGGAGGCTAAGGTTTTGGTGCAGGTGGGCCAGCCGGTGGATCTGATTTTAAAAGGGATCCAAACTTACAGCTCCGACCTGCTGATCACCGGCATGGGGATCCACAACCTGCTCACCGAAAAACTGTTTGGCAGCACCACCGTGGAGCTGCTGCCTAGGTTGAACATCCCCCTGCTGGTGATGCGCCCGCAACTGCTGGCCGTCTTTACCCTCGAGGAGCTGCGCCTGCGCAGCCGCCACCTCCTTCGCAGCCTCCTGGTACCCTTTGACTTTGAAGAGCCGCGCCGGCAACTGCTTGAGCGTCTTGGTCAACTGCTGCCGGGAACTTCCCAGTGCCAGTCAGTTACCCTGCTCTATGTAGTGGATCCCAGCGCCCGCCGCAACCAGGGCATGGCGGTGGAGGTGCTCAAACGCAAGGCTGAGGCCGACTTGGCTCAGGTAATCGGGCCGTTGAACGAGCAGGTGCAGCCGCTGCAGGTGCGGGCTCTGGTACGGGTGGGATCGCCGCTGCAGGAGATCCTGGCCACCGCTGCAGCCGAGGACGTAACTGCCATCGCCACCGCCTCTCCGCGGGTGGGCAGCTTTTGGGAGTGGTCGGTTCGCAGCCTCACCGGCGAGATCCTGCGGCAAAGTTGGCATCCGGTGTTGTTTTTCCCACGCGGGTCTTTGGCCCAGTAGAGCTGCTCAATCCCCTAGCTATGGCCGACCCAACCCAAAGCTTGCGAGAACTGTTGCAGGCGGTGGCTCAAGGGAGGCTCTCTCCCGATCAAGCCCTGCAAGCCTGTCGCTTTCTGCCCTTCGAGACCGTGGGAGACTTCGCCCGCGTGGATCACCACCGCCCCTTGCGCACGGGCTTTCCCGAAGCAGTGTGGGGGCCGGGCAAAACCCCTGAGCAAATTGCCCAGATCCTGGAACGGCTGCACCGGCAGGGATCCCTGGCTTTGGCCACCCGCGTTGAGGCCCAGGTGTACGCCCAGATCCGCTGCCGCTTGCCCCAGGCACAGTATTCCGAGGTGGCCCGTCTGTGTTGGATCCCTCCCCAAAAGGCGCTCAGCCATCCCGGTCAGATTAGCGTGATCTCCGCTGGCACCGCCGATGTGCCGGTGGCCGAAGAGGCCGCTCTCACCGCCGAGCTTTTCGGGTTTGCGGTCAAGCGCCTTTGGGATGTGGGGGTAGCCGGGATCCATCGCCTGTTGCACCACCGCGCCGCCCTGGAAGCTGATGTGCTGATCGTGGTGGCGGGCATGGAAGGGGCCTTGGCCAGCGTAGTGGCCGGCCTGGCGGACTGTCCGGTGATTGCTGTGCCCACTAGCATTGGCTACGGGGCCAGTTTTCAGGGCTTGGCCGCGCTGCTGACCATGCTTAACTCTTGTGCGGCGGGGGTGGGAGTGGTGAACATCGACAACGGCTTTGGGGCGGCCATTTTGGCAGGCCAGATTCTACGCTGTGGACAACGGCTGGCGGCGCGATTGCCTTCGCCTGCCCCCCCTGAGGGAGGAGAAGATTAAGAAATGTAAAACGATCCTGAGCCGGACAAGCTATACTCGGGCCATGCTGGGGTTTTGGATTTCTCCGCTGGGAGGTTGTTGCCAAGAATTGAGGGATGGATCCCTTCTCCAGGTATCTTTTGTCAGGTGTCTTTGGGGCGCTTCCTCAACGACAACGACCCTAAAAATCTCCTGGAAGGAGTTGTCGATAGATCTGGGATAGCGGTCTGGAGTTGGCTGCACCGAACGAACGATTTTTTTTGACCGGCGTACGTGAAGCTTGCTGCTATGTCAATTGAGGCAATAGATACCACTGTGGCTTTTGTTCAAGGGATAATTCAGTCCTTCACTTGGACAGATCTCTTTTTGGTGGTGGCTCTGGTGTTTTTGGAAGCGGCCCTCTCCGCCGATAACGCCGTTGCCCTGGCGGCTTTGGTCAAGCATTTGCCCACTCCTCAGCAACAAAATCGCGCTTTGCGCTGGGGCATTATCGGTGCCTACAGTTTTCGCATCGCCATTGTGTTTGCAGCGGTTTGGCTGGTGGAGTATCCGCCCGCTCAGTTTCTCGGGGCCTGTTACCTGCTCTGGCTGGCCTGGCAGCATTTTTGCGGGGAAGAAGAAGGATCCGAGCAAGACATCACCCGCCAGGCTAATTTTTGGCAAACCCTGGTGATGGTAGAGCTAACGGATCTAGTCTTTTCTTTCGACAGCATCGCCGCTTCGGTGGGCGTCTCCCGCAAGGCTTGGGTGATCATCCTCGGCGGCATTCTCGGCATCACCTTGATGCGCTACATGGCCTCTTTGTTTTTGCGCTGGCTGGATGAGTTTTCCCGCCTAGAAGATGCTGCCTTTGCCATCATCGCCCTGGTGGGAAGCCTCATGCTGCTGGAGGTGTTTTTCCCCCAAGTTGAGCTCCCGGAATGGGGGATGGTGGTGGCTGTGCTGCCTTTGTTTGTCTGGGGCTTTTCGCAGCGTACAAGCTCCTGCGCGGCAGCCGATGAACAGCCGCAGCCGACCCTGGCCGATCTCAGAGAGTTGCACCCGACCGAAGGGATCCCTGCCAGCCTAGCCCCCCTGCCTGAGGCCGAGCCTGCTCCCGAGCTACAGCCGGACTAAGGGGCCTCACGGACAGCTTGTTCCGGATCCCTGGACCTGGGAGGTCTGGTGGCTAAGAGACGAAGGCTGGCAGGTGCTCCGTAGCCTTGGCTGCTGGAGGCAACAGCAGCAAGTTGTTCGCGTAGTGCGACGGCTCTTAAACTAGCAATGGAACGCAAGCCACGGGAGGGAGGCACCCTGATCTTGCAGTTCTGCTGGAAGTGTTGGGCGAAGTGCTTCAGAAAGGACATTGGCACCAGCATGAACGGCCAACAGCAGCCGCCGGCGGAGAGTCCCCAACCCCAGTCTGGAGCGGGGAAGGGAGATCCCGTGCCCTTGGTGGAGCTACGGCAGGTTTCCAAGCGCTTTGGAACCACGCTGGTGCTTGACCAAGTCGATCTAAAGGTACATCGGGGCGACGCTCTGGGGCTAGTGGGGCCTTCCGGCACTGGCAAATCAACTCTGTTGCGCATCATCGCTGGCCTGACAGAGCCCGACGCTGGCGAAGTGCTCTGGTGCGGCATCCCCCTGCCGGAAATTCAGGCCGGCCACTGCACTCCCCCCTTGCGGGTAGGCATGGTATTCCAGCAGGCGGCCCTCTTCGACTCCCTGACGGTGGAGGAAAACGTCGGGTTTTTGCTCTACGAGCACTCGCGGCTGCCGCGGGCACGCATTCGGGAGCTGGTGGCAGCCAAGCTGGAAGCAGTGGGGCTGGCGGGTAAGGAGAACAGCCTGCCGGAGGAGCTCTCGGGGGGGATGCGCAAACGGGCCAGCTTCGCCCGCGCTATTATGGAGGATCCTTCTCTGCCCCAGGACGAGCCGCAACTGCTGCTCTACGACGAGCCCACGGCGGGCCTGGATCCCATTGCTTCCACAGTGATTGAAGACCTCATCCGGGATCTGCAGCAGGTGAAAAAAGCTTGCGAGAGCTACATTGTGGTGACCCACCAGCACAGCACCATCTACCGCGCCACCGACCGCATCGTGCTCTTGGCCCAAGGGCGGGTGCAGTGGGAGGGATCCGTGCAGCAGATCGAAACGTGCGATAACCCCTTTGTGCGGCAATTTTTCAGCGGTAGCGTAGAAGGGCCGATTCAAGTGGCAGGGCAGGTGTAATGCGTTCGCGAGCAATCCGAGAAGGGGCGGTGGGCCTGTTGATCCTGGCAGGGGTGCTGGGCTTTGCCGGGCTGTTCTTGTGGATCTACAACCTGCGCTTCGGCAGCCGCGGCTTCCAGTTTACCGTCACCTATCCCAACGTATCCGGCCTGGCGGAAGGCTCCAGCGTGCGGCTGCGGGGGGTAGCCGTGGGCCGGGTGGAGCGGATTTTGCCCCAGGCGGCCCAAGTGGAGGTGCAGGTGGTCATCGACCAGCCCTTGGCCATCCCCCGCGACGCCCTGTTTGTTACCACCCAGACGGGGTTGGTGGGGGAGACGGTGATGGATATCCTGCCCCGACGCGATGCCCCGGCAGCGGGATCCCCGCTGGCAGCCGATTGCGACCGCAGCCAAATCATCTGCGCTGGCGATGTGGTGGAGGGCACACCGGGGGTAGATTTCGGCCAGTTGTTGATCCAGGTGGATCGCCTGGTAACGCGCATCAACAACGACGAGTTCTTCGCTACCCTCAACACCACCCTAGAAGGGATCACCCGCGTCGCCAACAGCGTGGCCGATCTCTCCGAAACCGTGGAAAAGCAGGTGGCAGCCCTGCGCACGGAAGATCTGGACTTGTCGCAATTTACCTCGGCTGCCACGGCTATCCAAGACGCGGCTGGGGCTGTGAGAGGAATGGCCCGCAGTTTTCAAGCGGCTGCCGATCAATTCACCCTTCTGGTGGAACAGAACCGCACCTCTCTCCGTGCCGCCCTGGAAAATATCCAGCAGGTGAGCGCCGATCTGCAAGCCATGTCGAGCGCGGTTCGCCCGCTGCTGACGGATCCGCAACTGCAGGCGGATGTGCGCCAGATCCTGGCCGAGGTGCGAGCGGCGGCGGAGAACGTGTCCCAAGCTACCGAAGATCTGCGGCAGCTTGCCGCCAACCTCAACGATCCGGGCACCCTGGCGACCTTGCGCCAAACCCTGGACTCGGCCCGCATCACCTTCCAGAATGCGCAAAAGATCACCGCCGATATCGACGAGCTGACGGGGGATCCCCAGTTTCGCCGCGGCCTGCGAGAGCTGGTGCTGGGGCTGAGCAACTTGGTCTCCAGCGCCCCTAAGGCCTCCGGCCCGCTTACGCGAACAGAAGACGGGATCCAGCCTGCTGCAGCCCAAGAGTATCGCTTCCGTTTTGCGCCCGTTTCTTTTGCCCTGGCTCTTGAGGAGCAGCAGCCCGTTCCCTAGGAGGAAGCCAGGATCCCTGCCGAGGTCTGCTCCCGCAGCGGCGGCAAAAGCCATTGAAGGGATCCGGAAGCTGGGGTAGGCTTTGCGGATAGGGTGCTTTGCACCGCTGGCGTGGCTGAGGTTGAGGTGTGAGGAATGTGCGGCATTGTCGGCTATGTGGGCTTTCAGTGGGCGGCTCCTATCCTCTTGGAGGGCCTGCGCACTTTGGAATATCGGGGCTATGATTCCGCCGGCATTGCCACGGTGGATCCAGAAGAGGGCTTGAGGATCGTGCGGGCCACCGGCAAGCTGCACAACCTGCTGGTGAAGCTTACCGCCAACATGCCCACGGCCAAGGTGGGGATTGGCCACACCCGCTGGGCCACCCACGGCGGTGTTAGCGAAGAAAATGCCCACCCCCACTGCGACGCGCGCGGGCGCATCGTGGTCATCCAAAACGGCATTGTGGAGAACTACCTGGAGCTGAAGGAAGAGCTGCTGCGGCGAGGGGTTGGCTTTCGCTCCCAAACCGATACCGAAGTCATCGCCCAACTGCTGGGCCTCTACACCGAGGAGCTGGGCTGCTTCGAGACGGCCTTTGGCAAAGTCATGGGGCAACTGCGGGGGGGAAATGCCGTGGTGGCTTTGGATCGGGAGGCGCCGGATCGGTTGATTGCCGCCCGCCTGGGCAACGCCGGCGCTGTGGTCGTCGGCGAAGGGGAGGGGGAGAACTTCGTTGCCTCGGATCTGCCCGCCATTGTCCGCCACACCCGCAGGGTGGTGTTTCTGGAAGATGGGGAGATGGCCATCCTCACCGACTCCAGCGTGCGCTACCTGCGCATCAGCGGCGAGGAGCTGCGCAAAACCCCCCTCACGGTGGCCTGGGATCCCGTCTCGGCGGCCAAGGGGGGCTACAAGCACTTCATGCAAAAGGAGATCTATGAGCAGCCGCGCACTACCACCGATACGCTGCGGGGGCGGTTGGATCTGGAAGGGGGGCGGGTGACTCTAGAGGAGCTGGTGCTAACAGAGGCGCAACTGGCCCAGACGGAGCAGATTCATGCCGTGGCCTGCGGCACCGCCTGGCACGCCTGCCTGGTGCTCAAGTACTTTATCGAGAGCCTGGCCCGCATCCCGGTGCAGGTGGATCATGCCTCCGAGTTTCGCTACCGCCAGCCGGTGCTGCGCCCCCACAGCCTGCTTGTGGCCCTCACCCAGTCGGGCGAGACCGTCGATACGCTGGCGGCCATGAGCGAGGCCCGCGCCCAAGGGATCCCCACCCTGGCCATCGTCAACGCCATCGGATCCCAAGCCACGCGCCTGGCGGATGCCGGAGTTCTCTACATTCACGCCGGGCCGGAGATCGCCGTCGCTTCCACCAAGGTATTTACCGGCATGCTGGTGGCAGGATACCTGCTGGCCCTGCAACTGGCCCAGGCCAAAGGGATCCTCAGCCCGACCCAGATCCGATCCCACCTGCAAGCTTTGATCGAGCTGCCGGGCAAGATCAGCCTGCTTCTGAAAGACGTTGCCCTCTACGACCACCTGGCGGAACAGTACCATCACGTCACCGACATGCTCTACCTAGGCCGCTGGGTCAACGCCCCCATAGCCCTGGAGGGAGCCTTGAAAATGAAAGAGGTCAGCTACATCCACGCGGAGGGCTACCCGGCAGGGGAGATGAAGCACGGCCCCATCGCCCTCATCGACGAGCGCATGCCGGTGGTGTGTATTGCCACCCGCGATCCCGTCTACGAGAAGATGCTCTCCAACATCGAACAGGTACAGGCGCGGGGAGGGCGGGTGATTGCCCTGATCAACCCAGAAGATACCCAGGTGCGGGAGAAGGCCGACCACGTCATCGAGGTGCCCAGCACCACACCCCTGTTGTCGGCAGTTTTAAATGTCATCCCCCTGCAGTTGTTTGCCTACGCCATGGCGCTGCGCCGCGGGGCTGATGTGGATCAACCCCGCAACCTGGCCAAGTCGGTAACTGTGGAGTAGCGGCTGCCGACCTTGTCACCGCCGGCCTCTGGCTTTTGTAAAATCGGGCAGATCACGTCATCCTCGGCTGGAGATCCCGCTGGGATCCGCCAATCGGAGAGGAGGCTTTCAATTTGGCCTTTTAGAGCTTGCAACTCCGCCATCCGCTCTTCGATCTGACGCAGCTTCTCCTGCAGGTGTTGGCGGATCTCCGGGCAGGGCTGTTCCCCCTGGTCGTACACCTGCAGGATCTGGCCAATTTCTTCCAGGCTTAGCCCCAGGCTTTGGCAGCGGCGAATGAAAGCCAGCCGTCCCAGCACTGCCGGATGGAAGAGGCGATAGCTGGACTCCGACCGCTGCACCGTTGGCTTCAGCAGGCCCAGCGACTCGTAGTAGCGCACCGTGCGCACCGGTAAGCCCGCCGCTGCTGCCACCTGGCCAATCTTCAAGCTGGCCGACGCGCTAAAGGACTCCGTCTCGCTGACGCGAACGGCAACTGTAGGACTGAACATACCACCACCGGAGTAAACCAAGCCGCCATCAGGATCCCCTGCCGAGACCGAGTCGGCTCCTGCTCAGAGAAGCAGGGATCCCTTAGCTCTTGCTGCCCATCTCCGCCGCTTGCAGCAGAGCTCTGGCTCGCTGTTGATCCAACTTGGCCTGCAAACGCTCCTGCTTGTCGCTGCTGGTATTCAAAACTTTGCTCGCTTCGTCCAAGAGGGCCTGAGCTGCGGCCTTGTCCACTTTTTCTCCCCGCTCGGCGCGGTTAACCAGAACGGTTACCTCGTTATTTTCCACTTCCGCAAATCCACCCATCACGGCAATGGCCGACCACTTGCCGGCAGCTTTGACCCGCATCACACCGTTGCCGATGGCCGTCAAGAGAGGGGCATGGTTGGTGAGGATGCCCAACTGACCTGAGGTGGCAGGGAGGATCACTTCCTCAGCAGGGGCATCCCAAACGATGCGGTCGGGGGTGATCACGCGAACCATCAGCGTCACGGCAGGTCTCCTGAAGGGTTGAGCTTGGCACTTCTATGCTACCGGATCGCCGTCGCTCCTAGTTCTGCCCTCTGTGTGGCAAGACTTAACCCAAGCATAACCTCTCCTTTACTTCCGTCGAAGAGGCAAGCGATAAGGTGTTGTCGGGAACACTTATCCTCGACCCCAACTCCATGCTGTTATTGGCAGGGGGAAGCCCAACGACCAGTGTGCCCAGTTTGCCCTAGCGGAGCCAGCCTATGCCTGAAGCCATGTCCAGCTATTCTGCAGCCAGTCTACCTGTAGGGGAGCGGCAATTGCTAGAAGACCTCTACCGAGGCCGCAGCCTCTCGCCCTACGCTCCCGGACAGGTCATTCCCCTGTTTCCCGAGGAGTGGGTGATTGTCTGCCGAGGCGTGGTGCAATTGACTACTCTTTATCCCAATGGTGGCGAGGCGCTGTTGGGATTTGCCGGCCCCTCCATGCCGCTGGGATCCCCGCTGACGATGTTGGATCCCTACCAAGCTAAGGCATTGACGGCGGTTGACGTGCTGCGGCTGTCGGCAGCCGAGGTGGAAGCCTCAGAAACCCTGAGCCAGGGGCTGCTCAAGCAGTTGGTGCGGCGGCTGCGCCAAACCGAAGCGCTGCTGGCCCTAGCCGGGCGGCGGCGGGTGGAGGATCGGCTGCGCCAGTTGCTCTCCCTATTGGCGGTGGAGTTGGGATCCCCAATTGCGACAGGGGTGCGCCTGCAGGTGCGCCTTACCCACCAAGACTTGGCCAATGCCATCGGCACTACCCGCGTCACCATCACCCGTCTTTTGAACCGTTTCCGCCAGCAGGGCTGGATCGCGGTGGACAAAAACCGCCATCTCATCATCAAGCGGGCCCAAACGCCCTGATAGCTTTAAGCCTGGCGTTGGAGCTGTTGCAGGAGCCAGTTGGCGGCAGCAGTGTTGGTCTGGCTGGCCAGGCGTTCCAGAGCTTGCTCAAGCAGGGCTATCGGCAGGCCCGCCAGCACCTGCGACTGGGCAATGGCCCGATAGCGTCCATCCTCGGCCAGGGCAAAGGCAAAAACGCGCCGCCCCTTGACATCGATGACCCAGTACTCAGGAATGCCCAGGCTGGCATAAAGCTGCTTCTGCTCGTCCAGGTCGAGAGCAAGGGTAGTGTCGGCAATCTCGCCCACCAGGTCAGGGGGTCTTTGGAAACGCAAATCAATCCGCCGCGGCTCGCCAGCTTGGTACCTGGGGATGTTCTCCCCTTTGTAGAGCACTAGGTCAGGGGCGCAGGCATGGGTTTCTGGGTACTCAATCAGACAGCGACCGTAGGACTGCAGGGGCACATCCGGGTGGAGAAAGGCCCAAGCGAAAAAAATGGCCGTCATCAAATCGCTGACGGAGGCGTGCTCTGGCCCTTCCTTGCCCATGTTGACCCACAACCAGCCCTGGTAAAAAGAAATCTTCTGCCAGTCCAGGGTGGGATGGTTGCCAATGGTCAGGTAGTCCTGCCAAGTGGCGTCGTGCCGCTCGAGGATGGGAGGGGTGGCTGGCTTTGAGGCAAGAACCATTGCTCTCCCCTCACAGGCTAGGGGAACTTTCCCTCAAGCCTATCACCCGTCCTGGCAAAGTCGCTGCTTCCGCTCCTGAGAAGCAGGCTGGGCTGGCCAGAAGCCTCACAAGGTAAAGACATCTGCCGGGATCCCTACCTTGGCAGCGGGTCTTTGCGCCAAGCCTGGGGCTGTTGGAACTTGTACAGATCCCGGATCAGCCGCACCCAGCCATCGGCCATGGACTCCACCAAAAGTTTGCCTTTTTCCGGCGTGGCGGCCGTGGCATCCCCCAGGACACCACTCCGGCTGAGGTCGCGAGTTGTCCAGGCAAAAGAGATCCGCCCTTCCAGGCTAATCAGGCTGTCTTCCGGCAGATCCTGAGGGTACTCGCAGACCAAGCGGTCAGTTCGCACTGTCTCGGGCAAAAGGTACATCAGCATGCTGGTCTCGCCATCGCCAGCGTGAATGCCCAATTCCCGCTCTTTTTCCGTCATCAGCTCCTGGCCTTGGTGGGGAACGCGCCAGACGGAGATGGGGAAAAGGAGGAAATCTTCGTACTTCTGGTGCAGGTCGCGGGCCACAATCTGCAGCACTTCGGGCTGGCCACCGTGGGAGTTGAGGAACACCAGCTTGCGAAATCCAGCCCGGTAAATGCTTTCAGCCACTTCGGTTAGCAGGGCCATCAGGGTTTGGGCTGAGAGGGTGATGGTGCCCGGGAAATGCCAGTGCTCGTTGGCCTTGCCATAACACTGGGTGGGCAGAACGTAAGCGGGGATCCCCGGCTCCAGTTTTTCCATAGCCCGCCCGATGATTGCGGTGCCGATGCAGGCATCCACCACCAAGGGCAGGTGGGGCCCATGCTGCTCGATCGAGGCTACGGGCTGGATGATCACCACCTTCTCTTTGTTGGGCATGGACTGGATCTCTGTCCAGGTCAGGTAGGGAAAAAAGCGGTGGGGTGGGATAAAGGTGTGCATCATGGCGGGATCCGGTTGCAAGGAATTTCGAGGAGCCTTGCCTGCAAGACTAGCACCTTGGGCAATCTCTGCTTCCGACGGGATCCCCTCGCAGAACCTGAGAAGGCGTCTCTTAAGATCAGGTGTAGTTTGTCTCGTTCGTTCCTCAGGGAAAGCCTGCCGTCCCATGACGCTATGGCCCTGTCTGCCTGCTCAATGTGGCTCCAGTGAGGAGCCCCCCCTTAGAGGACGTCCTCTGCCTGCTGGGACAGAAGTAGAGAGTGCCCCCACCTCACCCCGCCGCCTTCTAGCTCTGCCGGGGCCGCAAGCCACGCTCTATGGGGAGCTGATTCAGGTTTCTCTTCACCCTCTTGAGGCGGGATCCCCAGCCCTCCTCTGGGTACGGCCCCTATTGCTCCAGCAGGGATCCCAAGTGTGGAACCTGCGATCCACCTCGGACTTGCTCTGGCCGGCTGACGGCTTTGTTGCGGCCTACGCGGAGGAGGTACTGCCCCTGCTCGAGCAGGCCAGGGATCCCTTGCCCCATGAGGCCCGCCAGCGGCTGCAGGCGTTCTTGCAGCAGGTCTGGCAGAGCTAGGCTTTCAGGGACTCCGTTCCGCTATCGCCAACGGCTAAGCTCTGCAGAGCCGATTCCAGCCGCGCCAGCGCCTCGTCAATCTCCTTTGGCGTGACGATCAAGGGGGGCACAAAGCGCACCACCTGGGATCCTGCTGGCACCAGCAGTAGTCCCTGCTCCAGGGCCGCCCTGACCACCTCAGCCGCCGGGATGCGCATGACTAGACCCTGGATCAGGCCCCAGCCGCGCACCTCCTGCACAAGCTGGGGGAACTGCTCCGCCAAGCGGGATAGACCCTGGCGCAGATAGTCCCCCGTCTGCTGGGCATTCCACACCAAGCTCTCCGCCATTAGGGTGTGGCAAACCGCCAAGCCCACCGCACAGGCCAAGGGATTGCCGCCAAAGGTGCTGGCGTGATCCCCCGGCTGAAACACGGCACAAAACTCTTTGGCCAAGAGGGCGCCAATCGGGATCCCACCCGCCAAGCCCTTGGCCAGGGTAAACACATCCGGCTCGATTCCCAGGTTGCAGTAGCCCCAGAGCCTGCCGGTGCGGCCCATCCCCACCTGCACCTCATCCAACATCAGCAGAATGCCCCGCTCACTGCAGACCCGGCGCAGCCACTGAAAGTAGGCAGGATCCCCGGGCACAACCCCTCCCTCCCCCTGCAGCGGCTCCAGCAGCACGGCACACACCCGCTCGCCCCAGCGCTCCAGCACCGCTGCCGTACCCTCGATATCGTTGTAGGGAACGTAATCAAAGCCAGGCACCAAGGGAGCAAAGTCTTTCTGGTACTTGGGCTGGCCGGTGGCCGTGAGGGCAGCCAGGGTGCGTCCATGAAAGCTAGCCTGGGCGGTGAGGATCACCGGATCTTGGATCCCGCGCACCGTATGGGCGTATTTGCGGGCTAGCTTGATGGCGCCTTCATTGGCCTCTGCCCCTGAGTTGCAGAAAAACACCTTGTCAGCACAGGAGTGCTGGGTCAGCCATTGGGCCAGTTGCGCCTGGGGTCGGTTGTAGTAGAGGTTGGAAACATGGTGCAACTGTTGCGCCTGCTGGGTGAGGGCCTGAATCCAAGCGGGGTGGGCATGTCCCAGGGTGCAGGTAGCAATGCCTGCCACAAAATCCAGGTACTCGCGCCCCTCCTCATCCCAAACCCGGCAGCCTTCCCCCCGCACCAAGGTCAAAGGGTAGCGAGCATAGGTGGACATCACATGCCGATTGAACAGCTCGGCGGTTGTCGCAGATCCCAAGGTGGCATCGACAAGAGAAGCGCTTAACGGCGGCATGGCAGAGGGAGAATGGACAGTGTTTCGAGTGTATCACTCTGGCCGGGGATGATATTCTGGCAAGGAGATCCACACCCATGGGGCGACGGGGGGTAACAGTCTGGTTTACGGGGCTAAGTGGGGCGGGCAAAACCACCCTGAGTTGCGGCGTGGCCCAGCAGTTGCAAGCTCTGGCGTTGCCGGTGGAAGTGCTCGACGGTGACCTGGTGCGGCAACACCTCACCAAGGGGCTGGGGTTTGGCAAAGAAGATCGGGATGAGAACGTTCGCCGCATTGGCTTTGTGGCCGAGATGCTGACCCGCCACGGGGTAATCGTACTGGTCTCAGCCATTTCCCCTTATCGGGCCACCCGGCAAGAGGTGCGGCAGCGCATCGGCAACTTTATCGAGGTCTTTGTGGATGCCCCCCTGGAGGTGTGCGAGCAGCGCGATGTCAAGGGCCTCTACCGCAAAGCGCGGGCAGGGCTCATCCAGCACTTTACCGGCATCGACGATCCCTACGAGCCACCAGAATGCCCGGAGGTGGTGTGCAAAACCGCTGAGCGAAGCATCTCCGAGTGTATTGAGCTGGTGATGCAAGGCCTGAGAAGCCACGGCTATCTCTAACAATTCTTCACCTCATAGAGCGCTGGGCCTGGCGGGCTGAGGATCCCTTGTGGGAAGATATGAACAAGCATTTCGTTTCTGAGAATCAAGGTAGCTATGGCAGTGACTCGTGCCGGACGAACCTCTGTGATGCGGGGCAGCAGCGAAGGGAACCCTGCCAAGTTTCTGGAAATGGCCAGCTCTCTGATCAACACTCGCACCCGCCAAGGTAGCGGCAAAAAGGTTGAAGATCGCTCCTCCTACGGCAAGGCGGGCAACCCACAGGAGTTCCTGCAGATGGCTAGCGAGTTGCGCCGATCCCTGGAGCAACAGGGTCGGTAGCCGCCCTTGTCCTCTTCTCTGGACTGTGGGGTCCCCGTCCGGCTCAGCCAGCCGGGCGTTTTTCTTGATTAAGCTCTCCAGCCAGATGAACCCCCAAGCCTTGCCCCTGCGGTTTGTCACCCACAGGTAGGAGAGAGAATGTCAGGATGGGAAAAGTGCTCCTCTGAGCGCTATTGCCAGTGGACGTGGTGAAGCAAAAGAGCATGAAAAACACGGGCTTTTGGCTGGCCGGGATCCTGGGCGTGATCCTGGATCAGGCGACCAAGCGCTGGGCGGTGGAGCGGCTGCTGCCGGGGCCGGAAATCGAGCTGTGGCCGGGGGTGTTTCACCTTACCTATGTGGAGAATACCGGCGCCGCCTGGAGCCTGTTTGCCGATTCGGCAGAGTTTCTCAAGTGGGTCTCGTTGGGGGTAGCGGTGGCGCTGGCGCTGCTGGCGATTCGCGGCGGCAGCCTGGGCCGTTGGGAACAGGCAGGCTACGGTCTGGTCTGGGCAGGAGCGGTAGGGAACGGCATCGACCGCTTTCTCAACGGCTACGTGGTGGATTTTTTTAATCTGGTTTGGATTCGCTTTCCGGTGTTTAACGTGGCGGATGTGGCCATCAACCTTGGGGTGGCCTGCTTGCTGATCGGCTTGCTACAGGACAAATCAAAGGGAACGGAACCGGCTTCCACTTTGCCTCATCCAGAAAAAAAATCTGGCCACGGCGGCAGCAGTTAAATAATAAACACCACCGCCGCCGCGACTTGGGCTCGTGGCTCCCAATAGCCGACAACTCTGCCGTCCCACCTGCGTCCAGTCAGATATAGGCCAGCAAGAGGGGTGAGCACCGAAAGGGCCAGGGCACTGTTGCTCCCTCCTAACTACGCCAGGCAGCTATTTCACCCTCGCCCAGCCAGGATCCTCCAGCGCCTGCCAGGTTGGAGCTGCCTCCCCTTCAACCGCTTCGGGATGGGAGGGTGCAGGTGGAGCGCTCCACCACAACCCTAAGGCTGGCCCCAAGCCCAGCAACAGGCCTAGCCCCGCTGGCGCGAAAATGCCGGATCCCAGGCTCATCAGCAGGGCAAAGGCAAAATTAGCTACATAAAGCACCAGTGGCCCCAACAACTGGCGGCGGTTCAACACAGGCTGATCTTTCCCCCAGAGGAGGTTGGCTACGGTCATAAAGGCCGCTCCGGTCAGCATCCAACCGCCAAAGTTCTGCAGCGGCATGCCAAAGAAGGGCCCCGGCTGAAACCAAGTCCAAAAGGGAATCAAGCCGCGGGTCATAGCCGGATCCAGAACAAAGTCCCAGGCAGTGAGCAGCAGTGCCCCCAACAGGATGGCCTCGCAGTGGATCAGCCAGTGGCGACCTGCTTGCAGGGCCACCCGCGCCAACAGGTAGGACGACAGCCCCACGTAAAACCAAGACAAAGGGATCGTGAAGGGAACCAGCCCGGCAATCTTGTAGCCCAGCCCACTGAGGTAGCCGTAGTCGCCAAAGGGGATCCCCGTGCTGGTACCCAGCAGCTCGCTGGCCAAGGAAATGCCCACCGCCGGGATCAAAAACATTAACAGGCGCCGCACCCCCAACAGTCGGGATCCCATCAAAGCCGCCGCCAGCGCTCCAGACACCATGTAGGTAACACCACCATTGGCCATGCTCAGGGAAAAGGCTTGTAGGCCGATGGGGGGCAAACTGGCCACCCATTCGGGATGGGGTACAACCCAAAGCAAGCCCGCCAATCCAAAAAATAAAGACAGAATGTGCAAACCCAGGGCCAAGGTTTCCAGCAGCCCCCCAATCGAAGCCAGCAGGGGCGGAAATGTTTGCCAAACTCCAAACTGGAGAGGCAAGCTGACGAGAACAGCAGAGGATGACAGCCAATGCATGAGAAACTCCCAGAGGGTGGTCAATCACAGCCGCTCTGCTTTCCCGCCATCTGGGCAGTGGCTGCAGAGAGAAGCAGAGGGCGGAAGGGGGCCGGACGCCAACGACAAACCGTCTGGTCTGCTGGGGAGGGCCCCTTGGATAGAAGCATCACAACGGCTAAGGGTGACACTGCTGATATTTTGCTGCCTATTGTATCAATTCGTAAACATCTCGCCCGGTTTTCCCCAGGGCTCACCCTCCTCCCCACCGCCGGGATCCCTGGTGGGGGTGTACGCCCAGTTGAGCCGGGCTGTCGAGCGCCGGGACTGGTCTCAGGCCCTGCGCCTGGTGGATCTCCTGCTGCAGCGGTCGCCAGATCCCGCCCAGCGTCAGGAGCTGGAGAACTATCGGCTGGCGCTGGAGAGCCATCGCTCTGCCGATGGGGATCCGCCGCCGCCCCAGTGGCCGTTGTTGCACAAGCCCTTTGTCGGGGAATTTCCCGTCACCAACCTTTTCGACCACGATATGCCCCTGGGAGAGAAAGATGGCAACGGACGCTTTGTCAGTGGGCAAGGCCAAGTTTGGCTCCCTGGCCCGTTACACCCCTGCGGCAAAAGTGATGGCCACGCCGGCTACGACTGGGCCATGCCGGTGGGTACGCCGATCTTGGCCACCGCTTCGGGACGGGTTACCTTGGCGCGTCAAGAGCCGCAGTTTTTGTGTCCCAGCTTGGGCCGCCCGGTCAGGGGGTTGCGGGTGCGCATTCGGCACGAGCCAGCCGGCTTGGAAACCCTCTACGCCCACCTCAGCCAAATCCGGGTGCAGGAGGGACAGAGAGTGGCGGCAGGGGACGTAATCGGCCTCTCGGGCGACAGCGGCTGTGCCAGTGGGCCCCATCTCCATTTTGAGGTGCGCCGCCTTGATCAAACCAACTCTGGCCAACCTGCCCCTGTCGATCCCTACGGGTGGTTTGGGTCTGACCTGGATCCCTGGAGCCTGCATCCCCTGGGAGCAGAGAGCCTGTGGCTTTGGCAGGTGGGCCAAGCTCCCAGCCTAGGCGTCTGCTGGCAGGCTCAACAATTCTCCAGTCATCCTCAATAGGCTGGAGACGTTTCCCTCACCCCCAATCTCTCTCCCCGTGGGAGAGGGGAGTGGCAGGGGACTGCTTCGCGGCAATTCGAAACGAATCCCGGCGGCCTATGCCTTGTCGCCAGACTTGGGATGCTACAGATCGCGGCGGACAAAGCCATCTCCCTCCCACTGGTAAAGGGTGGCGCGCGAGTCGCGGTTGGATCCCGGCACGCTGGAGATGACCAGGATCCCTTGGGAGCTGACCCGCAAGCTGGCATTGTTTAAATCTGTCACGCTCAGCAGCGGCACAAACCCCTCCGCTCGGTGTTCCAAGACCAAGACAGACCGCAGCAGGCTGATGCCCCCTCGCTCGGTGAGCAGCACCAGCTTGGGCTGGGCGCTGGAGGTGATGTCGGTGCGCAGCTGCGCCTCCACCAACCGTCCGGGGATCGGCTCAGCCGTGTGGAGCAGGCGAAAATCGTATCCTCCCTGATGTCCAAAGCTGAGAACCCGCACCACTGGCTCCACTGTCGGCTGCCGCTGGATTTCAAACACGGCCACCACATCCTGACGCTCAGAAGCGGTGCGGCTGGCTGCAAACAGGCGCAGGTTTTCGCCGCGATTGCCGCGGATGAACTCCCACCAGATGGATTGACGAAATAGGGCAACAACTCCTTCGCGCGCGCTGCCCCCCTCAGAAACAGCCGGCAACAGCGGAAGCAGCGGCTGGGGGTAGGCAGAGTGAACAGCAAGCGGTAGCGCCAGAGCCAAGGCTGCTCCCCAACTTATCCGAGCCCAGCAATCCAAGGGCTTTCGCATACTTCCCCACTCCTCGACCCTAAGATTCTAAGAGATTGCCCGGTTTTTCTAAGAGACAGTTGGCGGTTTCCTCAAGCAGGATCTCTAGAACTGGGCCAGGGCAAAAAGCGATAGCCTGCCTCTTCAACCGCAGCAACGATATCTGGCAAAGCTTCTGCAGTATGGGGCCAGCGGTCGTGCAGCAGCAAAACCAGGGGTTGTTCAGAGGCTTTCATCACCGACAACTGGGAGCGAACCCGCTCCAAAAGCTGGTCTGCTGTTTGGCCAGCATAGGCATCCTCGGGACTGAGGTTCCAGTAGAGAACCCGATACCCTGCCTGTTCCAAAGCGTGACGTAAAGCAGAGTCTAGGCGAAAACCGCCCGGTGGGCGAACCACTAGTTGGGGATCCAAGCCCAACCTCTTGAGCAGTTGGGTTGTCTGATCCACCTCGGCATAGAATATCTCGTCGCTGCTGTAGAGGCGTTGATAGTCGTGAGTAAACGTGTGGTTAGCTATCGTGTGGTGGTGGGTTTGAATGGCTTTGGCCAGCTCTGGAAAGCGAGAAACGTGATTGCCGATGAGAAAGAATGTAGCCGGCACTTGTAGCTGATCCAAAGCTTGCAAAAGGCGAGGTGTGGACTGAGGCCAAGGTCCATCGTCAATGGTGAGAAAGGCAGAGCGAGGTGGTACTTCCAACAAAGGCCCCAGCGCCTCTTCCAAAGTCAGTTGCAAAGGCCAGCTATTTTCCAGCGGATCGAGCAAAGTGGGATCCGCTGTCCAGCCATGCTGCAAAAAGACCTCTACCTGGGCAGGTGCAGGGGTGATCAGCAGGCGCCCAGTCTGTTCGTCTCGGTTGCCCCAGCTCAGCCGATAGGGCAGCCCCGCAGCAACTTCAACCGTTGTCGAGCGGGTGATGACTGCATAGGGAATATCAATTAAATAATGCCCGTTCACCCGCTCTTGGTGAACCCAGGCAGCAGAAGGAGCCGATAGATAAACCAGCAGGTCTTGGGGATTGCTGCCGCGCACAACGCGAACGCTCTCGATCGGGAGAATAGGATCGTATTCTGAGGTTAGAGTCAGGTTTAGATCAAAAAAAGACTGGGCCTCTACCGCGTAGTAATGCAGCCCTACCAATAGGAAAACCCAAAAAAAGATCGCCACTTTCAGAGAATGCATGGGAGTTGCTCGGGGCTTCGCAACAATCATAGGGCAGAAGGCCATCCCAACTCCCTCAAGAGGGCGGAATGAGCCCAAACTAAGAGCGCAGGCGCTCTTCCCATTTACGAAGAGGAGAGGCCCGGCGGATGTCCCGCCAAATGGCCGTTGCAGCCAGCGCCCCATCGGCGACGGCAATCGACACCTGGTTGAGGCCCTGCTTCAAATCCCCTACCGCGAAGAGCCGCGGATGGGTGGTGCGGCACCACTCGTCGGTCACGAGGTTTTCGCCCTGCCAGCGTAAGTTCGGGATCCCTTTCAAATAGTCGTTGTGGTATTTGGCTCCCATGGCCACCAGGCCGGTGGTTGCCTCGATGTAGGTGCCATCCTCGAGCTCCACGCCCCGCATCTGGTGGTTCTCGCCCAGAAAGCGGCGAATGGGAGACTCGTAAAGGGGATAGCCGTGCTCCGCCAGTTTTTGGCGCATTTCAGGGCCGACCGAGCAGAGGCCGTGAGTCAACACCGAGATATAAGGCGTAAACCAGTTGAGGACAAAAGCCGTATTAATCCGATCTTCTGAATTGACAATCAAAACTGCCTTCTGATCCCGCATTTCGTAACCATCGCAAATCATGCAGACATGAAGCGAGTAGCCTGCATATTCGTAGACATTTTGCATATCAGGCAATTGGGGCAAATAATCGATAATGCCCGTTGCTGCAATCAAATATTTGCTGCGAAAAACAGGGTAGATACTGTTGACTTTTCTTACTTTGACCTTGACAGCAAAAAGGTCTCCCTCATCTGTGACATCTTCCACAAAGCCCCATAGATAGTCCACCCCCAAGCTGAGGGCGTGCTCCCTCCCCTGTCGCAACAGCTCTCGTCCTGGCGTGTTTGGCGGCAGGCCCAGATAGTTGCGCAAATCCTGCATCCAAAAAGAGCGGCCTCTGCTCTTTTCCACCACCAGGCAGCTCAAGCCGTAGCGGGCCAGGTAAATGGCTGCCGACAGCCCCCCTGCGCCACCACCGGCAACAATAACGTCGTAGATTTTGTTCAGGCCAACTTCTAGGTTCCTGCTGTCCAGTTTCATAGACGGGATCCCCCCACAAGCTTTCTACTGGATAAGATTGCAGCCCCAACAAGAAATCCGCAGCTCTAACTACCCTGTTCACGCCTCCCCTCTCTATTGTCTATTGAGGCTGAGACGTGTCGAAGGGGGAAGGGAGCAGTCCCAGCAGCCGTCTAGAATGGGGGCTGAACCCTCTGTTAGGAGAAGAGCCCTATGCCTGGCATCTTAGCCGCCCTTGCCCTCATCTTTATCGGCTACCTGTTCAACTCGGTCAAGATCATCAGCCAGGGCTATGAGGCGCTGGTAGAGCGTTTGGGGAGGTTTCACCGCAAGCTGACACCCGGGTTGCACATCATTTTTCCTCCCATCGACAGGATTGTGTTTAAGGAAACCATTCGCGAGAAGGTGCTGGACGTGCCACCGCAGCAGTGCATCACCAGCGACAACGTTTCTTTGATGGCGGATGCGGTGGTTTACTGGCGCATCACGGATATGATCAAGGCCCGCTACGCCGTAGAGGATGTACAGCGGGCTTTGGTGAACTTGGTGCTGACGGCCTTGCGCGCCGAAATTGGCCGCATGGACTTGGATCAAACCTTTTCCTCCCGCGCCGAGATCAACGCCCGCCTTTTGACAGAACTGGACGAGGCCACCGATCCCTGGGGGATCAAGATCACCCGCGTAGAAGTCAGGGATATCCAGCCCTCTAAGACGGTGCAAGACTCGATGGAAAAGCAAATGGCTGCCGAACGGGAGAAGCGAGCGGCCATTCTCAAATCGGAGGGGGAGCAGCAGGCCAGCATCAACCAAGCAGCGGGGGCTGCCAAGGCGCAGTTGTTGCGAGCAGAAGCTGAGAAGCGCGAGCGGCTGCTGCTGGCCGAGGGTACGGCTGAGGCTATCAAAACCATTGCCGCTACTTTGCAGGAAAACCCAGAGGCAGCCAACGCGCTGCAATACTTGATGGCACAAAACTACATCGATATGGGTCTCAAGCTGGGCAGCAGCCCCAGCTCGAAGGTGATCTTTATGGATCCCAATTCCATCCCCGCTACCCTGCAAGGGCTGCTCTCGATGGTGGATGTGGCCAAGGAAGGGCAGGGATCCGGATCCCGCGCTTCTGGGGCTTCCCAAAAGTTGGGCACCTCCACGGCTTTCCCGACCGAGGTGAACTTTCCTCAGCTCGACTAGTAGCGACAGCTATGGTAGCTTCTGCCCAACATGGAGGGGATCCCGCTTGGCTAGTGGTGGGGCAGGTGGTGGCCGCTCATGGACTGCGGGGCTGGCTACGGGTTAAGTGCTGGTCGGATTTTCCAGAGCGCCTCACTGAGCCAGGGCCGCGCTGGCTGCAGCGGGATAGCGATCCGGAGCCTCTGTTGCATCCTTTGATTGAGGGCCAGTTTTTTCCCGCCAAGGGCTTGTACTTGGTGCGGCTGGAAGGGATCCCCGATCGAACGGCAGCAGAGGCTTGGGTGGGGGCCAAGGTGTTGGTACCGGCTTCCCAGCGCCTGCCCCTCGAGCCGGAGGAGTACCACTACTCCGATCTCATTGGCCTAGCCGTCTACCATCAGGGTCGGCTGCTGGGACATGTCTCGGCAATCTGGGCCGCTGGCCAAGATGTGCTGGAGATCTCTACCCCCGACCAGCGGCAGGTGTTGATCCCCTTTGTGAAAGCTCTGGTGCCGGTTGTGGATCTGGAAAACGGTGAGCTGCAGGTGCAGCCGCCGCCGGGATTGGTGGAGAGCTTTCTCGGCCAGGATTGGGCAAGAAACTGATCTCCATCCCTGCATCCCCTGCCAAAGTTTGCCCTCAGAAGCGGCTGCGTGGCCGTTCTAGGCTTTTGTGCTATTATAGGGGCAGGTTTTTGGGATTTGGATCATCTCTGGCTTCTGGCGTCAATTTCTCTGGATTCAGGTTGGCGGGGGCCGGTATCTCTCTTCAGGATTGGAGTTACGAATGACGGAGAACTACGGTGCAGAGCAGATCCAAGTTTTGGAAGGCTTGGAGGCTGTGCGCAGGCGGCCTGGCATGTACATTGGCTCCACCGGGCCGAAGGGATTGCACCACCTGGTGTATGAGGTGGTGGACAACTCCGTCGATGAGGCCCTGGCCGGCTATTGCGACGAGATTGAGGTCACCCTCCACCCCGATGGCTCGGTGTCGGTTCTGGACAATGGCCGCGGCATCCCGGTAGACATCCACCCCAAAACCGGGCAGTCGGCGTTGGTGACGGTCATGACGGTGTTGCACGCCGGCGGCAAGTTTGGAGGGGGCGGCTACAAGGTCTCCGGGGGGCTGCACGGCGTTGGGGTGTCGGTGGTGAATGCCCTCTCGGAGTGGTTGGAGGCCAGAGTCTGGCGGGAGGGCAAAGTTTACTTCCAGCGCTTTGAGCGAGGGGCGGTGGTGGGATCCCTCAAATCCGAGCCGCAGCCGGTGGGTTCCCAGCGGCGGGGCACCGAGGTGCGCTTCAAGCCAGATGAGCTTATCTTTCCGGAGCGGGAGTTTGACTATGCCGTGCTGGCTGCTCGTCTACGCGAGCTGGCCTACCTCAATGCCGGCTTGAAAATCATCTTTAGTGATCTGCGGCGGGATCCGCCTCAGCGGGAAACCTATCAATTTGCGGGCGGCATCAAGGAATATGTGGCCTTCATCAACCACGAAAAAACCCCCATCCACCCCGACATTGTCTATGTGCGCGGAGAGCGGGATGGCGTCGAGGTCGAAGCGGCTCTGCAGTGGTGCGCAGATGTCTATACCGATACGTTGATTGGCTTTGCCAACAACATCCGTACCACCGAAGGGGGCACCCACTTGGAGGGGCTGAAGACTGCCCTTACCCTTACCATCAACAGCCAAGCCCGCAAGCTCAACAAACTCAAAGAGTCCGACAGCAACCTGGCGGGAGAAAACGTGCGGGAGGGCCTGACGGCGATCGTCTCGGTCAAGGTGCCTAACCCCGAGTTTGAGGGGCAAACCAAAACCAAGCTGGGCAACACCGAGGTGCGGGGCATCGTCCAAACCATTGTCTCCGAGGCCCTCACGGAATATCTGGAGTTCAACCCCAACGTGGCCAGGGGGATCGTCGATAAGGCTATCCAGTCCTTCAACGCGGCCGAAGCTGCCCGCCGGGCCCGGGAGCTGGTACGCCGCAAGTCGGCTCTGGAATCTTCCACACTGCCGGGGAAACTGGCTGACTGCAGTTGCCGGGATCCGGCGGAGTCAGAGGTGTACTTGGTGGAGGGCGACTCGGCAGGGGGCAGCGCCAAGCAGGGACGGGATCGCCAGTTTCAGGCGGTGCTGCCTTTGCGGGGCAAGATCCTCAACATCGAGAAGGCAGATCCCGCCAAGATCTACAAAAACGCCGAGATTCAGGCCCTGATTACAGCGCTGGGCCTGGGGGTCAAGGGCGAGGAGTTCGATCCCAGCCAACTGCGCTACCACCGCATCATCCTCATGACTGACGCCGATGTGGATGGCAGTCACATCCGCACCCTGCTGCTCACCTTCTTTTACCGCTATCAGAAGGCGCTCTTGGAGCAGGGCTACGTCTACATTGCCTGCCCGCCCCTCTATAAGATTGAGTGGGGCCGCAACAATGTGCGCTACTGCTACAACGAGGCCGAGAAAGAGCAAGTCCTGCGCAGCCTGCCGGCCAACACCAAGTACACCATCCAGCGCTTCAAGGGCTTGGGGGAAATGATGCCAGAGCAGCTCTGGGAAACCACCATGAACCCGGCAACGCGCGTCCTCAAGCAGATTACCATCGAAGACGCCGCAGAGGCGGATCGCATTTTCACCATCCTCATGGGGGATGCCGTTGGCCCGCGGCGGGAGTTCATCGAGGCCCACAGTGGCCAGTTGGAACTGGCGGCTCTGGACATTTGATTGGGATTAGTCCACGGGGGAGATGTGGTAGCTGCCATCAGCCTGCACCCAGGCAATCTCCGGGATCCGACACTGGCGGGCATAGGCCTCGATCTCTTCAGGAGGGCGATCCAGCAATTCCAGCTCCACGGCCTCTGACTCCCGCCAGCGGGCGGCCAAGGCCAGCGCTGCCGGGATCCCTGCCGGCACCAGCGGCACCACCAACCGCTGGCAGCCCATTGCCTCGGCTGGGGGGTCGGGGGGCAAGAGCCGCAGCAGCGTATCGGGCAGGAGGGTAAAGCCGATCCCTGGCTGCTCAACTTGCTGAGGGCTGTAGAGAGCATAGAGCTGGTCGTAGCGCCCGCCCAGGGCAATGACCTCTCCTCCCACCACTGCCTGGAAGACAATGCCGGTGTAGTAGGCCAGAGTTTGCAGCAAGCTTAGATCCAGCACCACCCGCACCTGCCGGGCTTCCAGGATTTGGCACAACTGCCGCAGATCCCGCAGCCGCTCCGGGGGCACAGGAAGCTGGGCAAGCTGAGGTAGGACCTGCTCAGGCTGGCCGCGCAATCCCAGAATCTGCAAGCCAATCTGGCGGGCCGCCTCCGGCAGGGGGGCTGATTCTAGGTAAACGTAGTCAAGCTGGGCAATGGCGCGGCGCACCGCCGCCTGGGCCTTGGGAGTAACCGAGTTAAGCAGGCTCTCGGTCAGGCCCACATCTCCCAACAGCAATGTCCAGTTGCTGAGGCCAACAGCGCGCACGCAATCGGCCAAAAGCAGCAAGATCTCAGCGTCGGCTAGCCATCCGCCCGCGCCGATGAGCTCCACCCCCGACTGGAAAAACTCCTGGCTGCTGTAGGAGCCCTCCTCCCGCCGGCTATTGCGGAACACGTTGCCGTGGTAGTAGAGCCGCAGCGGCAGAGGCCCGCCGGCCAGCCGGGTGGCTGCTGCCCGCACGATGGAAGCGGTGAATTCCGGGCGCAACCCCAGCATTGTCCCTTCCCCGTCCCGCAGTTGCAGCACGGCTTCACCGCGGATGGATCCCCCAGCCAGCAGGGTCTCTAACCGCTCTAGGGTGGGCGTGATGATACGTTGGTAGCCGTAGCGGCGAAAAACCTGGGTTAGCTGCGCCTCTAGCCTTTCCCGCCGCTGAACTTCCCGCGGCAAAAAGTCGCGGGCGCCAGTGGGAGGGCGCAGGGAACTGGTTTCCCAAAGCAAATCTGCACCGCCAGGGCAGTCGTACACAGGCCAACTCCGACAGGCTGTCCTGCCGCATCCTACCACTGGAGTAGAGCAGATCAAGTCTCCTCCGCAAGAGGCCAGGGAAAGTCAGGCCACTCCCAAAGGGGATCCGTGGAGTGCACCCGGTGCATCCCCGCTGCCGCAAAGCGGGCAAAGGCTGCCTCCGCCTGCTCGCTAAAATCGACAATGCCGGGGATCACTACCGGCGAGGTGCAATCTTCCAGAAGGTAGACCCTCCTGGCTAGGCTGGGATCTCTAGCCTGGATCTCCTGCAGCAGGTCGCTTACCGTCCAGGCAACGCAGTGGCTTTTGGCTTGGCCAGCCACAATCAGGGCATCAAATTCCAGGAGGTGGTCGATAAGGGATTCATTTTTCTCGTCGATGGGATCCCCCTCCGGCCCCGTCAAGACCTCCGGGCTGAGGGCAGAGTAATTTTCCGTCAAGGGGTTGGCTCCCTTGAGCTGTAAGCTGGGCTGGCTGCCGCGGGCAATGGTGTGGAAGAAGATCGCCTCCTCCACTGCCGGCACCAGGGCATGGCCAATCCCACCCAGCATGGAATGGTAGGGCCAGACAATGAGGGGATATTTCCCCCCTTTCTCCAATTGCTCGGCATAGTGGAGGGCATAGACCTGCAGCCGCGTCAGATCCCCCTGGGTGAGGTTGGCGGCCATGGCAGGGTTGATCCGCCAGCGTCCTGAGAGAATCTCGGCTGCCGAGATGGCGGTAGCTGGCTCGGGATGGGATCCCTGGGCATCCACCCAAAAGACGGGGTGGAAGATCTGCATCGCCGTGTGGGTATCCAGGGTGGCCACAATCTGGGTGATGTGGGCAAGGTGGCGGTAGATGAATTGGCACAGGCGGCAGTTGTCCTCCACCGCCCCCAAGCCGCTGGGGCCGCCCACAAACAGCTCAAAGCCAGGAATGCAGAAGGTGTTTTGCACATCAATCAGCAACAGGCCCACCCGCACCCGATCGGCTTCCGCCGGGGGAATGTGGTGCTCTTGGGCCCAGCGCTCTGCCTCTAGGGCCCGCTGCTGGTAGGGCACTCGCCAAATCTCTCCCACCCGCTCAGGAGCAAAGTGGGAGGGCACAGGCAGGGTTGGCGGCGCTGGAGTTGTCAACTGCGGAGCAGAGGTGTCCATGGCGCTTCCCGTAGCCAAGCTTTTGCTGCTTTGCAGGGTAGGGATCCCTGGCAGGCTGGACTTGCTACCATGGTAGCTCCAACTGGGGCAACCGCTTCTCTGCCTTTCCCCAAGGGCGTTGCCTCTCTGGCTTACTTGAGGGTTCCATGGTAGACCCAAGCTTTTCCTCCCTGCAGCCCCAAGACTACGGCTTACTGACCGATCTCTACCAGTTCACAATGGCTGCCTGCTATGTGGGGGAGGGGCTGGAGAATCAGCCGGCGGCCTTTGAGCTGTTTGTGCGGCGCTTGCCTAGCGACTATGGCTACCTCATTGCCATGGGGCTGGCCCAAGCGGTGGAATACCTGCAGCAGTTGCACTTTCCGCCACAAGCCTTGCAGGCCCTGCAGGAGACGGGCATTTTTGCCGAGGCACCGCCACGCTTTTGGGAGCTGCTGGCTAGCTACCGCTTCGAGGGGGATGTGTGGGCAGTACCGGAGGGGACGGCCGTTTTTGCCAACGAGCCGCTGCTGCGGGTGGAGGCTCCTCTGTGGCAGGCGCAACTGGTGGAAACCTACTTGCTGACCACCTTTAACTACCAAACCCTGATTGCCACCAAGGCAGCCCGCATGCGCGATGCGGCAGGGGATGAGGCCGTTTTGTTGGAGTTCGGCACGCGGCGAGCCTTTAGTCCCCAGGCGGGCCTCTGGGCAGCGCGGGCGGCGCTGGCGGGGGGGTTCAATGCCACCTCCAATGTCTTGGCAGCTCTCAAGTTGGGGCGCAAGCCGGCGGGCACCATGGCCCATTCCCTCGTGATGGCCATTGCCACCCTCTCTGGCGATGAGACCCGGGCCTTTCAAGCTTTCCGGCGCTACTTTCCCCAAGCGGTTTTGCTCATTGACACCTACGATCCCATCCAGGGAGCGCGCACCGCGGCTCAGCTCTTTGCTGCCACCCAGCCGGAGCAACTGGGATCCCGGGGGGAAATCGGCGGCGTACGCATCGACTCGGGGGATCTGGAGGCCCTCTCCCACCAAGTCAAGGCCATCCTGCCGCAGGGGGCGCCGGTGTTTGTCAGCGGCGATCTGGATGAGTACGAGATTGAGCGGCTGCACCGCTCCCAAGCGCCCATCAGCGGCTACGGTGTTGGCACCCGCCTGGTTACCGGCGAGGGCGTGAATGGAGTGTACAAATTGGTGGAGATCAATGGGATCCCCGTGGCCAAGGCCTCCTTTGCCAAAGCCACCCTGCCAGGGCGCAAGCAGATCTTTCGCGGCCCCACAGGGGACTTGCTGGGTCAGGCTGACGAGACCCCGCCCCCCGGCTATGAGCCGCTGCTGCGCCAGATCATGCACAGGGGCGTGCTCCTGGAACCCTTGCCCGACCTGGAAACCATTGCCCGTACCAGTCGTGCCTCGGTGCTGCGCTTACCGAAGGGGGTACGGCAACTGCGTCAGCCGGATCCCTGGCCGATGGCCCTGACTGCAGCTTTGCAACGGGTAAAAGACCACACCCTCGGTCAGGAATCTGCCTGAGGAAAGGGAGTTCTGCTGCACTATAATGTCTTAGCTTTAATGTCTTAGCTTTCAAGTCTCTGCTTCGAGATCTGAGTTTTGCTATTGGACTT
>NZ_JANSJA010000212.1:0-11810 GCF_047462335.1 Synechococcus sp. H60.1 | reverse complement strand
TAATGTCTTAGCTTTCAAGTCTCTGCTTCGAGATCTGAGTTTTGCTATTGGACTTGAGCCACTTCGCTGCTTAGACTTTTCCCGCTCTTTGCCCCCAACTCTATGACCCAACGTGCCTTAATTACCGGCATCACCGGACAGGATGGCTCTTATCTGGCCGAGCTGTTGTTGCAAAAAGGCTACGAAGTCCACGGCATCATCCGCCGCGCCAGCACCTTCAATACTGACCGCATTGACCACCTCTACGTGGATGCCCACGACCCCAGCGCCAAGCTGTTTCTCCACTATGGGGATCTCACCGATGGCACCACTCTGCGCAGGATTTTGGAACAGGTGCAGCCGACGGAGGTGTACAACCTAGGGGCCCAATCCCACGTGCGGGTAAGTTTCGATAACCCGGAATACACCGTCGATGCAGTAGCCATGGGCACCCTGCGCCTCCTGGAGGCCATCCGCGACTACCAACAACGCACGGGGATCCGGGTGAAGTTTTACCAGGCGGGATCCTCGGAAATGTTTGGGCTGGTGCAGGAGATCCCGCAAAAGGAGACCACCCCCTTCTACCCCCGCAGCCCCTACGCCTGCGCCAAGGTGTACGCCTACTGGCAAACAGTCAACTACCGCGAAGCCTACAACCTCTTTGCCTGCAACGGCATTTTGTTTAACCACGAAAGCCCACGGCGGGGAGAAACCTTCGTTACCCGCAAGATTACCCGCGCCGTCAGCCGTATTGTGGCCGGCAAGCAGGACAAGCTTTATCTAGGTAATCTGGATGCCAAGCGGGACTGGGGCTATGCGAAGGACTACGTCGAGGGGATGTGGATGATGCTGCAGCAGCCCCAGCCGGACGACTACGTGCTGGCTACTGGCGAAACCCACAGCGTGCGGGAGTTTGCCGAACGCGCTTTTGCTTTGGTGGGCATGCCCATTACCTGGCGGGGATCCGGCCTGGAAGAACAGGGGCTCTACAAAGATCGCGTGCTGATCGAGATCGATCCCCGCTACTACCGCCCAACGGAAGTGGAGCTGCTGTTAGGGGACGCCTCCAAGGCCAAGCGGGTGCTGGGGTGGCAGCCCAAGGTGACCTTTCCCCAATTGGTGGAGCTGATGGTGCTAGCCGACCTGGAAGCCATTGGCTTGGATCCGGATCCCATCTTGGGGGAACGGCGTACCCTCAACGGCCTACTCAGCGAGGATCGCGCCTTCATCCGCACCCAACTGGGGGTTCGCTGCAACTAATGGTACCGGCTGGATCCCCCAAGTCAACCCAAAAAACAGCTCTCACCCCTTGCTTAAAGGAGGGGCTAAGACCTTAATATAGGAGATCGCCAATTCTTTTAGCGTACGGCCAGCGCTTTTGCCTGTGCTCTTCTGCTGAGTATCTTTGCCGATTTCGGAGAAACGCCCGCATGTCCCGCTACACAGGTCCCCGCCTAAAGATCATTCGTCGCTTCGGGGGACTTGATCTGCCCGGTCTGACTCGCAAGCGCCCCAAAAATACCAATCCACCCGGTATGCACGGGGCAGAGCGCAAGAAAAAATCCGAGTATGCTATCCGCCTAGAAGAGAAGCAGAAGGTTCGCCTCAACTACGGGGTGAGCGAGCGCCAGATGCTCCGCTACATGCGCAAGGCGCGGCGCTCCAAGGGATCCACCGGGCTAGCCCTGCTGCAGATGCTGGAGATGCGGCTGGATTGCATTGTCTTTCGCCTCGGCATGGCTCCAACCATTCCGGCAGCCCGGCAGTTGGTGAGCCACGGCCACATCGAAGTCAACGGCCGCAAAGTCACCATCCCCAGCTATGGCTGCAAAGTTGGGGATGTAATCACGGTAAGGAACAAGGAGTCTTCTCGCAAATTGGTGGCCACCTACGCCGAGTATCCGGGACTGTTCCTGCCCGATTACCTGGAGTTTGACAAAGAGAAGCTGCGCGGACGTATCAAAGAACTGCCTCCCCGCGAGCAAATCTGCGCGCCAGTGAACGAGCTGCTGGTCGTCGAGTTCTATTCTCGTAAACTCTGAGGATCCCTTTTGCCGCCATTGCGGATCGTGGGGAAACTTCAGGAGCTAAGCCCGGAGAGGGCGATTTTTCTCAGAGAAAGAGTCAGTACTTGGGGTGTGCTGAGTATATTAGGCGCTATCCCTCCCCACCCAGGTGGGGTATCCCGCACATTCAGAGGAAACGTTTCTCCACGTCATTATTACGACGCAACACTGTTGCCAACGCGCCGCTCTAGCTCCCCTCTCCCAGAGGGAGAGGGGTTGGGGTGAGGAAGAAAGAACCGAGCAGAGATCAAAGCCTGCCGATGGCCCGCTGCAGTTGCACCAAGGCGCGGTTGTAGGCGATTACAGCATTGGAGAGGTTACCACGGGCAGTGGTAAGGGCAGCTTCGGCGTTGATCACCTCTGTTTGCGTGCCCACCCCCGCTTGCAGGCGCAGCCGGGCCAAGCGTAGACTCTCCTCTGCCGAGGCAATCGCCACTTTGGCCGAGTCGATCTGCTCGCGGCTGGAGCTGAGAGTGAGGAAAGCTTCTTCCACAGTGCGCTGGATTTCATTGCGGGTGCCGACGAAATTGCTCGCGGACACCTGCCCATCGATCTCAGCTTGGCGAGCCTGGGCAGACGCCTTTCCCCCATCAAACCAAGTCAAGGTGAAGTTGGCCCCGACCGAATAGCCGACATCGAAGCTGTCGCGGCTGGCGTCGAAATCGTTAACGGCATCGAGAGTGGCGAACAAACCAATCTGAGGACCGTTGCTGGCTTGTGCCAGGCGCACCCGAGCTTGGGCTTGTTCCAACTCTCGGCGTTGGCGCTCCAGCTCTTGTCTTTGGGCAAAAGCGGCAACAATAGTCTCTTCCAGGCTTAGATCCCACTCTCCCACCGGCTCGATGGGATCCCTGGCCAGCACATCGGTGGGGCTGGGAAAGTTCAGCAGTTCGGCCAGACGGCGGCGGCTCAGTTGTTGGGTGTTTTGGGCCACCAGTAGGGTTTGTCGATTGTTGGCCAACTCCGTCTCCGCCTGGAGAACCTCGAAGCGGGTACCTACCCCAGCCCGCTCTCGGGCTTGCGCATCCCGCAGGGTGGCTTCAGAACTGGCGACGGCAGCCTGGCTAATGGCCACTCGGGCATCGGCGCTCTGCAGATCATAGTAGGCGTTGGCCACAGCTTGTCTTACCGTCTGCAGGGTTTGCTCCAGTTGCAGTTCGGCGACGCGCAGAGCTTCTTGGGCCAGTCTCAGGTTTTGTTCCCTGATCCCGTTGTCAAAAGCGGTGTAGTCTAGCCGCACCACGCTAGCAGAGAGAGTGTGCGATTGGCGGCTGGGAGTGCCGCCGGGGGCAGGGGGTTCGCTGTACTGGTAGTTGGCACGGCTGGAAAGGGTGGGAGCAAAAGCTGCCTGCGCCAGGGCTACACCTGCTTTAGCCCGTTCTACAGCCAGCCTTGCCTGCTGCACCGCCGGGTTTTGGGCGACGGCGATCTCCAGGGCTTCTTGTAAAGACAAGCCCTCCGTCCGCTCGATGCGCACCTCCAAAGGGGATTGAGGCACCACCAGGTCTTCAGCCCTAGAAGCCCCCTGCAAGACCGGGGTAGGAGTGGCAGGGCGGGCCTCGGGCGGGAGCGATAGGGTGGGAGGCAGGTTGGGGGTGCGGATTGCCCGGCTATCTGGGAGGATCGAGGCAGCAGGGTCAGGCACTTCCCTCTCTTGGGCAAGGGCAGGTACAGCCCAGAGCAGGCTGAACAGGAGACCACAGGGGGCAAACCGGGTAAGGGACAGCCGGGATCCCGCTGAGCTTGGCTGCCGTTGAGGACGTCGAAGCCGGCCCCTAGCTAGACTCTGCATCGCCATCGTGTTGTCACTCTCAACATCACCTCTAGCAGTATCGCAAAGTAAACTGCCCACACTCATGCTGACACAGCAGAGTAGCCGGGTAGCCCCGTATTAAGCACTCCGCGCCGCTAGCGCGAGTAGTGCGGGGCGGAAAAGCCTTCGAGCGACTGGAGTCGCTCGCCAATGTTATGTTGTAATCTTAAGTCAGCACCTACCCCGGTGAAAAACCCGGACAGTGCCGAAAGCCAGTAAGTAAGCGGAACCTTGAGGCTTTGTCTCTAGGGGCCGTCTAGGGACGTCTTGACAGCGCCTTTACGAGTTCGTTGTTGAACTGCTTAAGAATCCCCTGCCTTTAGGCGCTGGGAGTGTCAATGTCCAAGTTGGTTGGGTACGTTGATCTGGTTAAGTCGTTAAGCCAGGGATCCCATTGTCCCAAAGTGGCTTGCCAGCGCCACCAGGGTGGTGTAAACCCCCTGAAGGGAGGCGAGAGCCCGCTCCCAGAGGATGTGGGTCAGCGACCACCTGTCCAACCCCATGGCGCCACACAACAGCAGCAAGTAGAGGTTAGCAAAGGTGAAGAGGGAGGCTGCCCGCTGCCGGTTGTGCGGTTCCTGGAGCAACTGCACCGCCTTCCAAATGAGAAGGGATCCCAGCAGCGCCGCCACACTCAAGTAAAAGGATCCCAGCACGTGCAGAGGGTAAACCAGCAGTAGACTGACTGGCACCATTAGCAGGGCGTAGAGGAGAATCTGGGCAGCAGTCGGCCTTTCTCCTGCCACCACCGGCAACATCGGCACCCCGGCGTGGGCATAGTCTTCTTGCTTTAAAATCGCCAAGGCCCAGAAGTGGGGCGGGGTCCACAGAAAGATAACGGCAAACATCACCCAAGCAGCCCAGCTCAGCTCACCGGTAGCCGCTGCCCAGCCCACCAAAGGTGGGATTGCCCCTGCTGCTCCGCCGATAACAATGTTCTGGGGGCTGGAACGCTTCAGCCAGTGGGTATAGACCCCTACATACACCAGGATCCCTGCCATGGCTAAGCCAGCAGCCAGCCAATTGGTAAAGCAGGCCAGTAGGCCAAAGGACATCACAGCCAGGATCCCGGCAAACATCAGGGCATGTCGGGCCCGAATGCGACCGGAAGGTAGAGGACGGTGGCGGGTTCGCTCCATCATCCGATCAATATCGGCGTCGTACACCATGTTGATGACATTGGCTGCGGCCGCCGCCATCCCCCCCCCCAAGAGGGTGACACCAAACTTGAAGGGATCCGTATTGCCCGCCATCCACATCGCTCCAGCCGTGGTCATCAGCAAGAGGGCGACGATCTTCGGCTTCACCAACTGGCTATAGCTGCGCAAAACCTGCGCCAGACTTTGGCGATGGCCAAAAGGGATTCCTGTCACCGTGTTCTGACAAGGATCTGGACAGTAGGTTTGAAGGATATCTGCCATGAAACTACTTGCCGTTCATTTCTGCGGCCGCGGCTACCCCCCGAAGGTTCCTTCCCCCAAGGCTATTGCTCATCCGCCAGGCCAGCACCGTAAAGCCCAGCAAGCACGCCAGCAAAGCTGCCCCAATCATCTGGTGGGCTACCGTCAAGGGCTCCACCTGCAGCCGGTAGCGATAGGTGAGAATGCCAACCCCCACTTGCGCCAGCAAAAGGACCACGGATCCATGGCCCAGCCGCTTGAGAATCCTTGGGATCTGCTGCCGCCGCCAACTTGTAGCCACCGCCACCAGCAACACTGCCAGCGTGGCCGGAGCCACCCCTAGCAAGTGACTGTTCATCACTCCGCACCGTTCACCAGAAGCAAAGCACTGGTGTAACGCCCATTGGGAAGCCACCAAAGCCCCAAGCAAGCTCTGGACGTACACCAGCAGCACTGCCCCCCAGCCGAGCCAGGGCAAGTAGCCAACAGAAGCTCTCCCCGCCTCAGAGGGAGCGACGCTTGGCAGGGCCAGCAATCCCAAGCTGAGTAGCGTGGCAAAAAACAGCAGGCCTGTGCCCAGGTGGGCCGTCACAATGTCAAAGCGCAACAACTCCGTTACCGTCAGCCCTCCCAGGATCCCTTGGGCCACGACCAAGACAAAAGCCCAGCTCAGACCCCAGGGCAGCCAAGCGGGCAAAGCCTGCCGCTTCCGCCAGGCAAACCCCGTTAGCACCAGGGTGGCCAAGCCCACCCCGGCAGCCACCAGTCGGTGAAACCACTCTAGAAACACCTGCAGGTTCATCTGCTGCGTCGGCACCAGCTCTCCATAGCAGAGGGGCCAGTCGGGACAGGCAAGTCCAGCATTCATGACTCGAGTGGCACTGCCTAGCCCCATCAACAGCCAAGTAGCCGCTGCTAAACCCAGCAGGGCTCGCCCCAGGCGCGGGGAAAGCTCCCCAGACGGCACGGGATCCGAAGCCGAAGAGGGGACGTGAGAGGGAGAAATTGAGGAGTCCATTGCAATTTGAAGAATCGAAATCTAGGGAGAGCAGTCCACAATCGGCACTAAAAAATGCGCGGAAGCAACAGTTAATAACTCGATCCCTCTAACCCCTTCCTATCCTGGGTGGTGCTTCTCTAGAGGCAGAGGGGAGACTCTCTTGCAACAAATCCTAAATGCAGCTTTGCAACGGGCGAAGGTTCTTAAGGATTTCTTTGGGCCAAGCTGCCCTTCCTCAGTAGACGGTGCCAACGCTCCGGCTGAAGATCCCGAAGAGATCCCTAAGATGGCCAATTCTCGCCGGCTCCTGGGATTTGAATAGAGAGGAGTCTAAGCCTGCTTGGGTTCTGTTTACAGAACCTGCTAGGGCAGGCACGTAGTGGTGGTAGCAGCGGGGAAAAGCAGCTGTGAGCGCGCTCAAGAATATCTTTTTGGTGGGGATCGGGGTGCTGTTGACCCTGGCCAGTCTCTGGTATGGCCAAAATCACCATCTGCTTCCGGAAGCGGCTGCTAACTCGGCTCCCTTGTTCGATAGCCTCTTCAACAGCACAATCACCCTCGCCACTGGGATTTTTTTGGTGGTGGAGGGAGTGCTTCTCTACTGTGCCTTTCGCTACCGCAAGCGGCGAGGCGATCGAGGAGACGGGGATCCCAACCACGGCAACGTGCTGCTGGAGATCGTCTGGACGGCGGTGCCGGCGGTGATCATCCTCTGGTTGGGCCTGGCCAGCCTCGATGTCTATCAGGCGGTGTATGGAGGCGCCGATGTGGGCGGTCACGTCCACGCGGCCATGGCGATGGGGTCTTCCCAGGAGACGGAAGCAGGGGATCCGGGCTATGCTTACACTCCCGCGGTGCTGCCTGGCAAGGAGATGGGCCAGCCGGATCTGATTGTCCAAGTTCAGGGCATGCAATATGCCTGGATGTTCACCTATCCGGAATCGGGTTTGGTGGCCGGCGAGCTGCACCTGCCTCTTAACAAGCGGGTGCGCCTGAACATGACGGCTATGGATGTCAACCACGCCTTCTGGGTGCCGCAATTTCGCCTCAAGCAGGATCTGATTCCTGGCCGAGAAACTCACCTAGAGTTTGTGCCCACGCAGCTAGGAACCTATCCCATCATCTGTGCCGAGCTATGTGGCCCTTACCATGGAGTGATGGTGGCACAACTGGTTGTGGAGACGCCGGAAGAGTTCGAGCGCTGGCAGCAGGAGCAACTGGTGGCTGCTCGTGGCGAGAACAACGCGCTGGCCTGGGCGGGAGACCTTCACCCCTCTCCCTCGGAATCTGCCTTTGTCCAAGTTCACCAGCAGCGTTTGGGCCTCTCGCCTGCTGATCTAACCTCTCTCAAACTGCCCAAGGACTCCGTCCCGCTGACGCAAACGGGATCCCTTCCCTCAGCGGGCTAGAGAGATCCCTTTCCCCTTGACGGACGTTCTGGTGACGCCAGGAGGAGCCTTTTGCCATGACCCAGCTACAGGACAATCCCACCTTTGCCGCTGCCCCCAAAGCCAGCCTGGAGCCTGCCGCCGAGCCTTGGTGGCGCTTTTTTACCTTCTCCACCGACCACAAGGTGATCGGGATCCAGTATTTGGTAACCACCTTTTCCTTCTACTTGGTGGGGGGAGCGCTGGCTACAGCCGTGCGGGCCGAGCTGGCCACCCCCGAAGCCGACTTTCTCGGTTTTGAGCGCTACAACGGCGCTTTTACCTTGCACGCCACAATCATGATCTTTTTGTGGATTGTGCCGGCTTTGATGGGGGGCTTTGGCAACTACCTGGTGCCGCTGATGATCGGGGCGCGGGACATGGCTTTTCCTAGGCTAAACGCCGTCGCCTTTTGGCTAATTCCACCCAGCGGCCTTTTGCTGCTGGCTAGCCTCTTCCTCGAGGCCCCGGCAGCGGGTTGGACCTCGTATCCGCCGCTGAGCCTCATCAGTGGCAAAGTGGGAGAAGAACTCTGGATCCTGAGCATTTTGTTAGGCGGAACCTCTTCCATTCTGGGGGCCGTGAACTTTATTACCACCATCCTCAAGATGCGCATGCCTGGCATGAAGATGGAGGATATGCCTCTGTTTTGCTGGGCGATGCTGGCCGCTTCCATCATTACCCTCATTGCAACGCCGGTTCTGGCTGGGGCGCTGATCCTGCTTAGCTTTGACCTGTTGGCGGGCACGGCCTTCTTCAACCCCAGTGGCGGCGGGGATCCGGTGGTGTACCAGCACATGTTCTGGTTTTACTCCCACCCGGCGGTGTACATCATGGTTCTGCCGGTGTTCGGCATGATCTCGGAGATCTTGCCGGTGCATGCCCGCAAGCCCATCTTTGCCTACAAAGCCATTGCCTACTCCAGCTTGGCCATCTGCTTTTTGGGCTTGATTGTCTGGGTTCACCACATGTTTACCAGCGGTACCCCCGACTGGATGCGGGTGTTCTTCATGATCGCCACCATGGCCATTGCCGTTCCCACCGGGATCAAGGTGTTTAGCTGGCTGGCGACTCTCTGGGGCGGCAAGATCCACTACCGGACGGCCATGTTGTTTGGCATGGGCTTTATCTCCATGTTTGTCATCGGCGGCTTGAGCGGGATCATCCTTGCTTCGGTGCCGTTGGATATCCACGTCCACGACACCTACTTTGTGGTGGCCCACCTGCACTACGTGTTGTTTGGCGGCAGCGTGTTTGGCATCTATGCCGGCCTCTACCACTGGTTCCCCAAGATGACCGGCCGGCTGCTGAACGAGTTCTGGGGGCGGGTGCATTTTGCGCTGACCTTTGTCGGCTTCAACATGTGCTTTTTGCCGATGCACAAGCTGGGTCTAATGGGCATGCCCCGCCGCGTGGCTCAGTACGACCCGCAATTTGCCGACCTCAACTGGATTAGCTCGGTGGGTGCCTTCATTCTGGCCATTTCCACGCTGCCCTTCTTGGTGAACGCCATCTACTCTTGGGTAGCTGGGCCCAAGGCCGGAGACAACCCCTGGCAGGCTCTAACTCTGGAGTGGACAACTTCTTCCCCACCGCCTGCCCACAACTTCTACGGGGATCCCATCCTGCTAACTGGCCCCTACGACTACGGCCTGCACAGCAAGGAGACTTTGGATTACTTGGCCGCCCAGTTGCAGAGCTTGCGGGAGCTGGCGCTGGCTGAGGCGGAGCCTACTTCTTCTTAGCAGGAGGAGACTTGCCCGCTGGGTATCCATCCTCTGCTCGCCGGGTATTCCCGTCTTGATCTTGGCTGGGCTGCCCCTACAGTTTCAAGAAGTCTCTGGAATTTGGCGAAAATTGATTTTAAGTGGACAGGAATATGCAAGGATCCCTCGCTTCTGATGCCTTAATGGTCGGCCACACTCAGGCCCATGCCGCTCATGCCGAGCACCCAGATCATCGCGTTTTTGGTCTGCTGATGTTCCTGGTAGCGGAAGGCTGTCTATTCTTGGGCCTGTTCATGGCCTATTTGGCCTACAGCCTCACGGCCCCGGTCTGGCCGCCGGAAGGGACGCCGGAGCGGGAACTGCTCTTGCCTGGGATCAACACGGCAATCCTCCTCTCCAGCAGTTTGGTTATCCACCAGGCCAAGCCTGCCATCCAGGCCAATAATGTCAAGGGATTGCGGCTGTGGTTTGCCCTCGCTGCCCTGCTGGGGGCCATCTTCCTGGCCGGGCAGCTCTACGAGTACAGCCACCTGGAGTTTGGCCTCACCACCAACTTGTTTGCCAGTACCTTCTATGTCTTGACGGGGTTCCACGGGCTGCACGTGGCGGCGGGGTTGCTGTTTATTTTGGCGGTGCTTTGGCGATCCCTGAAGCCAGGCCACTACAGCGCCCAACGTCATTTTGGCGTCGAGGCTGCTGAGATCTACTGGCACTTTGTGGATGGGGTTTGGATTGTGTTGTTTATCCTGCTCTACTTGCTCTGAGTCGCGAAGAGGGATCCCCCTCCCCAAGGCTGAAGGAGATCCCGGTCGAGCACGCTGTCCGTTAAATGGGCCATTGTTAGAACTGTCTCTGGGCGGAGTAACAAGGACAGAAAGGCTCAGGACTGTTGGAGAATGGCCACGGTCTGGATCAGAGCCTCTGGAAACACTTCTCGCTCCGGCTGACCTTGCTTGAGCTGATATTCCAGTTGTAGAAGTTGCTGCATCACCTTCAGCAGTGCTGAGCTTTTTAGGGATCCCACCTCTTTTTGTAAGAAATAAACCCGGTTGGGGTTGGCAATCTCTGCTTTTTGGGCAATGACCTTGGGATCCCGTTCTCCCTCTTCCAGCAGTAGCTTTACCCACAGCCAGGTGCGGAATTGGCCCACCAACACTGCCAGGATCTTAAGGGGCGGCTCGTTGTGATCCAGCAGATGGTTCAGGATCTGCAGGGATCGATCCAAGTTGCCCTGGCGCAGGGAGGCGGCCAGTTGCAAGCTGTTGTAGGCGCTGGCAGGAACCAGAGCCTCGATTTGCTCAGGGGAGATGGGATCCCGCTGGCCTGCCGTAAAGAGGGCCAGCTTTTCCAGTTCCATGGCCAAACGGCGGGAATCGTTGCCCACGGCTTCCGCCAACTTCTGGGCTGCCTCTGGGCTGAGCTTGAGAGCCCGCTGTCGGGCCTCGCGGTGTACCTGCTTAAGAATGCCCTCTTCGTCCCAGGGGGGCAGTTGGGAAAACTCGCGGACAATGGCCCCTTGCTTGAGGAGTTTGGTGGATTTGAGACGTCCATCCGGCTTGCTGCTGGTGGTCAAGACCAGATGGGTTGTGGGGGGCAAAGAAGCTAACGTTCGCTCCAGTTCTCTTACCAACTCTTCGGAACACTGCTGGGTGAGCGTTGTCTCCTCCAGCCAAACCAGGCGGGCGTTGGATCCCAGAGGCGGCGTCATGGCCAGGTTCAGTCCGGCCAGGGTGGACTCCGGTGGCAGGCGATCGTAGTTAAAGGCAGCCCACGCGGGATCCAGCACCTGATCGCGCAGCTCTTGCACCGCCTGCAGGAGGCGATAGCTATCATCTCCCCAGTAAAGGTAGACGGGCATACTCCCCACGTCGCCTCAGCTTGGTCTCCAGCTTTTTTCCGTAGTTTCTCTAGGCGTTATTTTTACTTACGTTAATCAACGGGTAGCTTCCGGCCCTTTGTCCGGGATCTTCCGGAGAAAGCCTGGCCAGGTTTCAGCTTTTTTCTCTCTAAAAAGAGTGCCAGCTTTGCATGATCTAGCTTGGCAAATTCTGTATTCCCACTGAAGAACTCTCGTCAATCTTCTCCTAAGCTGGGCTTAGAGATGGGGTTGGAGGGAGGGCCGCAAGTATATGGACACTATTGGCGAACTGGAGTTCAAAGTGCAGGTTTTAGCGCGCTGCCTGGGATCTGCTTTGGGCTTGGGCCGGCCTACTCGTGTGCAAATTCATTACTGCAATTCCCCGCTCTTCAAAGCAGATCAGTCGGGAGCAGGGGTTCCCCCTTTCAGCTCTGAAGAGGTTAAGAGCTCCCAGCTCCACCCGCTAACCTCGGTTGCCTAAAGGGCACTATGAACTACCCCACCGCGCAGGCGGGTGGGGTTTCCCCATCCGCTTTACGG
>NZ_JANSJA010000211.1:0-6039 GCF_047462335.1 Synechococcus sp. H60.1 | reverse complement strand
GGTGGCCTGGGATCCGGGACAGGCGATGAGCGCCAGCTCCACCTGATGTTCTCGGGGTTGCTGCAGTTGCACCTCCACGTCGCGGCCAAAGAAGCCCTGCATTTTTTTCTGGTAGCTCTCCTGCCATTGCTGGAAGGGAACGGCCGGCGAATCGAAGAGAAGTACCAGGGTGTAGCGGCCATCCCGCAATTCTTCTCTGTAGCCTCTGATTTTGGGTAGGTCTGCTTCCAGAGGGCCGCGCAGGCCGAGGAACTCCAGGGCCTCTTCCAGGTGGGCGTTGGCCCCATAGCTGTATTTGGTGATGTCGGCGCGGACTTGTTTTTGAATTTCCGTGGCCTGCTGAGCACGGGCTTGGAGCACTTCTGGCGAGGGGGGCGTCAGGGCAGGCACTGGCTTGAGCTCCACCACCTTCATGGTCACCCCCCCCAGCAGCAAGGGGATCCCGGTAAACAGGCCGATGAGGTTCAGGGTGGGATCGCTGTACTGGGCAAAGCCCCAAGCTGTGGCGGCAACGCCTGCCAGCAACACCAGGGTGCTCAGGGGGAGGGGCAGCTTCTCAAACATACAAGCAGGAGGGAAAGGCAACCTGAACCCAGGCTAGCAGGAAAGACACTTCCTGAGGTGACCTTGAGGGTGGACTTGGCTCCGCTGGGGGTGGATAATGGCTGGACGCTGGTGTGTTGGGGAGTGGCCCATGGTTCTGTCGCATCTGTCGAAGGCGTCCCGTCGTCTGCGTCTGCTGGATCGCAAAACTCAAGAGCGGGCCCCTCTTTTTGAGGCCATCCGCCACTATTGCAGCTTGGACAAGGCTCCCTTTCACACGCCAGGCCACAAGCAGGGACGCGGGATCGCCACCGACCTGCGGGAGTTTTTGGGAGAAAACGTCTTCCGGGCGGATCTCACCGAGTTGCCGGAGGTGGACAACCTCCACGATCCCGACGGCGTGATCCGGGAAGCCCAGGAGCTGGCGGCAGCCGCCTACGGAGCGGATCGCAGTTGGTTTCTGGTGAATGGCTCCACCTGTGGTGTAGAAACCCTGGTGATGGCCGTGTGCGACCCAGGGGACAAGATCCTGCTGCCGCGCAACTGCCACAAGTCGGCCATTGCCGGCGTGATCCTCTCCGGGGCCGTGCCGGCCTATATCGAGCCCGACTTCGACATAGAACTGGGCATTGCCCACGGCATCACTCCTGCCGGCCTGGAGCAGGCCCTGGCCGAGCACCCCGACGCCAAGGGCGTGTTGGTGGTCAGCCCCACCTACTACGGGGTTTGCTGCGACCTAGAAACCTTAGCGGCCATCGCCCACAGCCACGGCCTGCCCCTCTTAGTGGACGAGGCCCACGGGCCCCACTTTGGCTTTCACCCGCAACTGCCCCTCTCCGCCTTGGAAGCTGGTGCCGATCTGGTGGTGCAGTCCACCCACAAGGTGATCTCCGGCATGACGCAAGCCTCGATGCTCCACCTCAAGGGATCCCGCATCGATCCCAACCGTGTGCGCAACATCTTGCAACTGCTGCAATCGACTAGCCCCAACTACGTGCTGATGATGTCGCTGGACGTGGCGCGGCGGCAGATGGCCCTGGAAGGGGAAGCTTTGCTGGGCCAAGCCCTGGCTTTAGCCGATCAAGCCCGCGCCCGTCTCAACCGCATTCCAGGGCTCTTTTGCTTTGGCCCGGAGCGCATCGGCTCTACACCTGGCTTTTTCGATCTGGATCGCACCCGCTTGACGGTGACGGTGTCGGGGCTGGGCCTTTTTGGCTTCGACGCCCACGACTGGGTCAACGACCACTTCCACGTGCAGCCGGAGATGTCCACCCTGCACAACGTGGTCTTTATCGTGAGCCTCGGCAACACCCAGCGGGATATCGACCGGCTGGTGGAGAGCTTCGCCGCTTTGTCGAAGCAGGCCCAGGGATCCCAACCCTCGCTGGCGATGGCCGAGAAACTGCGACGCCTGGCCCAGTTGAAACGCCCTCCCCTGCCGCCCCAACGGCTCTCGCCGCGGCAGGCTTTCTTTGCCCCCATCGAGCGGATCCCCTTTCAGGAAGCCGTAGGCCACATCTGTGCCGAGATCATCTCCCCCTACCCCCCTGGGATCCCTATCTTGGTGCCCGGCGAAGAGGTAACCCAGGAAGCGGTGGACTATCTGTTGTTGGTGCACGAGGCAGGCGGCTTTATCAACGGCCCCGAAGATGTGCGGCTGCAGACCCTCAAGGTCGTCAAAACCTAGCTCCTCAAGAGCCAGGCTTGGTCGTCTGGGCGGGGGGGAGCACTGGCAGCGGGTTGGGAGAGCTGCGGCGGTGGCGAACGACCTTCACCCGATCCACCCGTGGGCCTTCCATGCGCACCACCTGGAACTCCATGTCTTGGTAGGTGAACTTTTCCCCCACGCGCGGGATCTTCTGCAGGTGGTAGATCAAAAAGCCCCCCAGCGTCTGGTAGTCCTCGTGGAGGGGCAAGTTGAGGTGGCAGCGCTCGTTGACCTCTTCAATATCCAACTGGGCCTGGATGAGGAGAGTGTTTTCGTCCAGCTCCTGAATATCCGGCTCCTTCGCCTTGGGATCTGGGCCATCGGAGAGCTTGCCAACAATCTCCTCCACTAGGTCTTGGATGGTGATCAAGCCCGCCGTGCCGCCGAACTCGTCCACCACCACCACCATTGGCCAGTGGTGCTGCCGCATCTCCGGCAACAGTTCGGCAATCAGCTTGTTCTCCGGCTCAAAGTGGGCCTCGCGAATGAAAGGGGTGATGGGGCTGTGCAAATCCAGGGATCCCTTGGCCAGCTCGCCGATCAGCTCCTTGACATGAATCAGGCCGCGGATGTCATCCAAAGACTCGCCGTAGACCGGGTAACGGGAATGCCCCGATTCGGCCACCTCGGCCAGCACCTCTTGCACCGTAGCGGTTTCCGGCACCGCGTCGATGCTGGTGCGCGGGATCATCACCTCGCTGGCCACCGTCTCGCCGAACTCGAAGATATTGCTCAACAGCTCCCGCTCCTCCGCCTCGATGTCGCCCGACTCCACCGACGAGGCGATCAACAGTTGCAGCTCCTCCACCGTCATGGTGCTGTAAAAGGAAGTGGCCTCCGGGATGCGGACGCCAAAAAGCTGCAACAAGCAGCGGGAGGAGAACCGGAGCAGCTCCACGCAGGGGTGCAAAAAGCGGCTCACCAAGCGGTTGAGCCAGGCCAGTTTTAGGGCAATCGGCTCCGAGTAGAGAATGGCCAGAGTCTTGGGGATCAGCTCCCCCACCACAATTTGGAAATAGGTGAGCAGCGAAAACACCACCACCACTGCCACCCCCTGAACAATGGCGGGATCCACGTTCCGCAACCAGGCCAACTGCCTCAAGGCCAAAAACAGTGTCGGCGCAACCTGGGTGGCCCCGATCCAGCCCAGCAGCACGCTGGCCAGGGTAATGCCCAACTGGGTGGTGGAGAGGGCATACTCCAACTGTTCCTGGGCCTTTTGCACAATTGCCGCCTGGCGGTTCCCTTCGCTGGCCAACTGCACCATGCGGGAGCGCCGCGCCGACACCAAGGAAAACTCCACCGCCACAAAAAAAGCGTTGATGACCAGAAGAGCGATGACCCAAAAGAGACTAAGAGACGCATCTCCCCACGAAAGCTCAGTGTTGGGGAAAGTAGCCGCTGAGACTAAAGGGGGGTCGTCCATCAGGGGGAGCAGCAAGACGGATAGACAGCATTTTAGCCCAGACTGACTCGACCACCTGCCCCTGGCCAGCAGTTAAACTGGCCTCAGCCAGCGGGTGTCTATCATGCGAACACCTTCCCCCTGCCCAAATAAACGGGATCCCCAGCTTTTGCAGTTCTCAAGATTGCTACTGTTTCATCAAGCATTCATCAGGCAGTGGCAACTACCGCTTTTTCCGGCAACGCTTACCCCAGTTTGTGCCCCCCTGAGGACTAGTCATCAATATCGACAACATCGCCGGTAGTGGCGTCGATCTTGACCTCAACATCGTTGGTGAATTTTACTTCCCAAACTAAGCGCCCATCTTCGCGCTCCAACTCAACTTCTTTGATCACAGCATCGGGAACAGCAGATCGAGCCATCTGAATCGCTTCTTCAATGCGGACGGCTGGAGCAGGAGATTGAGCAAAAGCTACCTCTGTGCTCTTGCCTACCGATAACATCGGGCTGCTGAGGAGCAAAACGCCCAGCACAAGCAAGGAAGCAACAGCAAGTTTTGGAAGCTTCATTTCCAACTGTTTGAGTAACCACATTCTTACCCTACCAACCTTGGGGTGAAAGAAGCCTTGCCAAAAGGAGCACTGTTGCTTTCGCAAAGGGAGTGGACTCCTTGCGTCATGGGGTGTAGTTCGTCGGCCCCTCGTAAGTTAGAAGCTGTTTGCCTCCACAGCCCTCTCAGAACTTGACTGGCTAAAAAACACTGCAGTGCGCATATCTTTCCGAGTGCTGCCAACGCTGGGGCTGCCGGTGCTGCCTCCATCGGTGATAATATTCCTACTCTTACATCTTTTCCCACCGCAGTAGGTGCCGACCATGCCGGATTTTCTGCCCTACGCCTACTTTCAGGGCCAGATCGTCCCCTTTGCCGAGGCGAAGATCTCCATTGCCACCCATGCTCTGCACTACGGGACGGCAGCCTTTGGCGGTCTACGCGGGATCCCCGACCCGCAAAATCCGGATCAGGTGCTGGTGTTTCGTCTCGATCGCCACTGCCGACGGCTGAGCCAGAGTGCTCGCCTGCTCTGCTTCGATCTGCCCGCCGAAAAGATCGAGCAGGTGATCGTGGAGCTGATCCGCAAAAATCGCCCCTCCACCTCTTTCTACATCCGCCCCCTGGTCTACACCTCCGACCTGGGCATCTCGCCGCGGTTGCACAACATCGAGAAAGACTTTTTCGTGTACGGGTTGGAGTTGGGAGACTACCTCTCACCAGAGGGAGTCACCTGCCGCATCAGCTCTTGGGCCCGCCAAGAGGATCGCAGCCTGCCGTTGCGAGGCAAGATCACCGGCGCCTACATCACCTCTTCTCTGGCCAAAACTGAGGCAGTGCAGTCCGGCTATGATGAGGCCATTTTGATGAACTCCCAAGGCAAGGTAAGCGAAGCCTCGGGCATGAACATCTTCATCGTGCGCAACGGCGTGCTGATTACCCCCAGCTTTGACCAAGACATCCTGGAAGGAATCACCCGCGACAGCGTTCTCACCCTGGCCCGCGACCTGGGGATCCCCACCCAAGAGCGTCCGGTCGATAAGTCGGAGCTGTTGATTGCCGAGGAAGCCTTCCTCACCGGCACTGCCGCCAAGATCACGCCCATTCGCCAGATCGAGCAATACGTCTTGCCCCCCTCCCGCCCCATCACCGAGCAGTTGCGGCAGAAGCTGACGGCCATCACCGAAAATCGGGATCCCGCCTACGCCCATTGGGTGAAGGTGATCCCGCTGAAAGAAAGCTAGACCCTCAGGTTGCCATCGTCAGGCCGGTCGATGGGAAAAGAATCAATATAGTTAGAATTGAGCAATCCAGACTGCGGGAGAGGGATCCCTTGCACGAGATTTCTATTACCTGGGCCGACTACCACCGCAAAATCGAAGAGCTGGCCGTCAAAGTTTATGAAAGCGGCTGGGAGTTCAACCAAATTGTCTGCATCGCCAAAGGCGGGCTGCGCATCGGCGATACCCTGGCCCGTCTCTTCGACCTCCCCCTAGCCATTCTCGCCGCTTCTTCCTACTCCGGCCCTGGCAATCGCCAACGGGGGCAACTGACCTTTTCGCGGGATCTGGCCATGACCACTGCCAACCTAGGCAGCCATGTGTTGCTGGTGGACGACCTGGCCGACTCCGGCATGACCCTGAAGCGCTCCGTCCACTGGCTTAAGCACCACTACGGCTTTTACATCGAGGAAATCCGCACTGGCGTACTCTGGTACAAAGCGGCCTCTGTCTACCAGCCCGACTACTACGTGGACTACCTGCCCGATAACCCCTGGATCCACCAGCCCTTCGAGCCCTACGAGCAGATGACGCCCCAGCAGTTGATGGAGTC
>NZ_JANSJA010000210.1:0-693 GCF_047462335.1 Synechococcus sp. H60.1 | reverse complement strand
GGGTAGGAGGGATATTGCTCATACCTCTGAGGGGGATCACTGGAATGGACAGCAGCTAAATAAGGTGAGGGATCACTACTCCCGCTTGAGAGCGGTTCTCCAACGCAAGGCCAGTCAGGGCACACGCAGTTCTCGACGGAGATGTCGGGAGCTGCTGCAACGGCTGTCTGGTCGGGAGAGACGCTTTCAAGCTTGGGTGAACCACTGCATCTCTAAAACCCTTGTTGCTCGAGCACTGGCCACCCACAGCTTTATTGCCTTGGAAGATCTGACTGGGATCCGTGAACGAGTCAACCAACAGCCACGCAGCAAGACGGAGCGGCGCCGGGCCAATAGTGAGGCCTACGGCCCGCTAGCGCGAGGGGCGTTCTACCCGTTACAGCGGTTCTTGGAGTACAAGGCAGCAAGAGCGGGGGTGAAGGTGGTGGCAGTACCACCTGGCTACACTTCGCAAACTTGTCACCGCTGCTTGTGGCTTGGGCAACGGGAAGGGAAGCATTTTCGCTGTGTCAACCCGGCCTGTGGCTGGGAAGGGGATGCAGATTTGAACGGTGCTAACGGGATTGCGCTTTTGGGGGTCGCTGTAAGCCGGCCCCCTGCCCCCCTTACATCCCCCCGTATACGGGGGGAACGAGGGGGGCCCGTGGTTGGCTTGCCAACTGCAGGGCTACAGGAAGCCCACTCCGTACCGCT
>NZ_JANSJA010000209.1:0-696 GCF_047462335.1 Synechococcus sp. H60.1 | reverse complement strand
GCAACGGCCTGTGCTTCTACGTCAAGCCCAACGGCAACACCATCCAGGTGCAAATCGACCGCAACGGCGGCGATAACGATGGCCTGGTGTGGGTGGATGTGGAGCCCTTCACCCTGGATCTGAACAGGCCCACCACCGGCTTTGCTGGCAACAACCCGGTGCTGGGCGTGATCCTGGACGAGGTGACGCGGCGACCTATTCCCATTCCTCGCTTCCAAGAGCTGGCCTCAACTGATGTGAACCAGCGCCGCCGCAGCGAAGACGGCAGCCAAAACTGGCAACTGCAGCCGGCCCGAGAGACGCGGGTCAACGCGGTGGCCGTTAGCGGGGTGCTCCCGTCGCGGCTGCATCAAACCGCCGGCGGCATGCACAACTTCCTACGCCTCAATGAGATGTGGAGAGGTACCAACCTCTTCTTCAGCGGCTCGATGATCCAGCTCAACTACAGCACCTATGCCACCGGCCCCTTCCTGCAGCACAGCTTCGAGCCGCCCAACCTGGTGCAGGATTCAACCTTTGTGCGCGGCTACGACTACTACTTCCCACCTCGTCGCCGCTTCGGCTACGACGTGGGGCTGCAGATTGCTCGCCGCCCTGGCGCTGTCTCCAGCCGCTTCCAATTCCCCTCCAACGCGCGCACAGAGTTCCTGCGCGAGCTGGATCCACAAGATCCGTATGTGCGGCGGCTGCGCTGCG
>NZ_JANSJA010000208.1:0-6122 GCF_047462335.1 Synechococcus sp. H60.1 | reverse complement strand
TGCCTTTACAGCCGTGCTGGAAGCATCGGCCCTGCAGGCGGCGGAGCGGCTGGATCGACAGGTGGCCAAAGGGATCCCGGTGGGCCCCCTGGCGGGGGTGCCTTTTGCCGTCAAGAACCTCTTCGACGTGGCTGGCCTCACCACCCTGGCCGGTTCGGCGATCAACCGCGAGAACCCCCCGGCCACCCAAGATGCCACGGTGGTGGCCCGCCTCAAGCAGGCAGGGGCAATCCTGGTGGGCACCCTCAACATGGACGAGTACGCCTACGGCTTTGTAACCGAAAATAGCCACTACGGCCCCACCCGCAACCCCCACGATCTCAGCCGCAGTGCCGGCGGCTCTTCGGGTGGCTCGGCAGCAGCCGTGGCCGGGGGCTTGGTACCTCTCAGCCTGGGCAGCGACACCAACGGCTCGATTCGGGTGCCCGCCGCCTTGTGCGGCATCTACGGCCTCAAGCCCACCTATGGCCGTCTGTCGCGGGCAGGAGTAGCCCTGTTGGCTCCCAGTTTCGACCACGTGGGCCCCTTGGCCCGTTCGGTGGCCGATCTCGCCCTCAGCTTCGATGCCATGCAAGGGCCGGATCCCCAGGATCCCGTCTGCGCTCGCCGCCCTGCGGATCCCACCTTTGGGCAATTGGGGCAAGGGATCCAAGGCTTGCGCATTGCCGTGGCCGACGACTACTTCCTGCGGGGAGCAGAGCCCCACATCCTGGCCGGCGTGGAAAAAGTGGCCCAGGCCCTGGGAGCCCAGCAAACGGTGCGGATCCCGGAGGCCGAGCGCGCCCGCGCCGCTGCCTTCCTGATCACGGCTGCCGAGGGAGCCAACCTGCACCTGCATCACCTGCGAACTCGTCCCCACGACTTCGACCCGGCGACCCGGGATCGCCTTTTGGCTGGCGCTCTGCTGCCCGCCAGTTGGATCGTGCAGGCGCAGCGCTTTCGCCGCTGGTATCGCCAGCAGCTTCAGGCCCTCTTTCAAGAGATCGACCTGTTCATCGCCCCCACCACCCCCTGCTCTGCCCCCTTGCTTGGCCAAGAGAAGATGGTGATCGCTGGGGTGGAAGTCCTCACCCGGCCCAACCTGGGTCTCTACACCCAGCCCCTCTCGTTTGTCGGCCTGCCGGTGCTGTCGGTGCCGCTGCGCGAGAGCGGATCCCTGCCCTTTGGCGTCCAACTGGTGGCTGCCCCCTACCAAGAGGCCAACCTGTTGCGGGCCGCCGCCCATCTGGAAGCGCTGGGGATCCCGGAGGCGCAGCCTGCCTGAGCCAGCAGAGGCCCCCTTTCAGGTGCGTTTGAACCATATCTGGTGTTTTTTAATTTTAAATGCTCTGCTCCAGACGCTAAATGTGTGAGCCCCTCAATGGGAGTAAAAATGTGCTACTCTTGAGGGCCGTTTTTGCCAGAGAGTTTGAATCCTGTCGGGGCAGGACGTGAGCTGCTTGCCTAGAGAGAGGAAAATCTTAAAGTAAAATTAATCCCCCAGTTGTTGTAGCGAATAACCTCTTTTCCGGGTTGGGTCGATAGAATGAACGGCATAAAATAGACACGGCACCCCCACCTGGACTCTACATCATGGATCACCCCACTTCTCTGGCCCAGCGCTACATGGAGGTATGCAAGGCTTACCTTGCGCTCAACGAAGCCTTTGCCAAATTGGATCAATCCTACAGCCGCCTGCAGGAGAGCTTCAGGGAAATTCTCGGCCTAGCCAAGAAGGCTTGGGTTCAACTGCCTATCCTACGACAGCAGGTCGAACAGTTACAACAGTGCGTTGAACAGAGGGATTGCTTGATTCGTTCCCTGCGAGAAGAACTGCAGGAGAAAGAAGCTCGACTAGGCGAGCTAATTGCCAACTATGACCAAGTCTGTTATGACCTGGACTCTACCAAGGCAGATCTGTTGAGCGCTCAGGCGTTGATTGAAAAACTGAAAGCAGAAAATGCCCAACTTTTGGAACAGGTGAGTCGCCTCACCAGTTTGGAGGATGAATTGGCAAGCTTAACAGAACGGCTGAACCAAGCAGAGGCAGCCCGCCAAGCGTTGGAGGCCCGCAACCGTGAGCTGGAAGCAGCTCTGGGAGAGCGAGATCGGCAAATGGATAGCCTGCAAGGGCGGTTGGTGCAATTGGAGCGAGAGAACGCCTCGCTGAAGGCGCAACTGTCTCAGGTGGCTGACCTGCTTACCGAGGCCTCGATCGAGCTCCTGCAAGAAACGGAGAGGGCTGTTGAGGCCGATAAGGAGGTGCTGCCGCAGGTGCTGGCTTCGCTGCCAGAGACTGAGCGCCTTGTGCAAGAGACTAGGCGCCTTGTGCAAGAGGCCGAGCAGCTCATTCCCTCTTCCTCAGAGCTGGACCAGCCGCAGGCAGCTTAATTCAGCCTTCCAGCCAAGGTTGACAGCTGCACACCAGGTGACGATCCCCATAGGCGTTGTCGATGCGGCTGACGCTGGGCCAGAACTTGCGCTCCTTGACCCACGGGAGGGGATAGGCGGCTAGGGATCGAGGGTAGGGGCGATCCCAGTGATCGGCGGCCACTACCTCGGCGGTGTGGGGGGCAAGTTTAAGGGGATTGCGCACGGGATCCATCTCGCCCCGCTCAATGGCAGCAATCTCCTGGCGAATGGCAATCATTGCCTCGCAGAAGCGATCCAGCTCTTCTAGGGATTCGCTCTCAGTGGGTTCCACCATCATTGTCCCCGGCACTGGCCAGGAGATGGTGGGGGCGTGGAAGCCGTAGTCCATCAGCCGCTTGGCTACATCCTCGACCTCAATGCCGGCGCTTTTCTTGAGGGGGCGCAGATCCAGGATGCACTCGTGGGCCACCCATCCCCCTGGCCCTTTGTAGAGCACCGGGTAGTAGGGATCCAGCCGCTTGGCGATGTAATTGGCGTTGAGGAGGGCCACTTGGGTAGCTAGGGTAAGGCCGGCGGATCCCATGAGGCGGATGTAGGCCCAGGCAATGGGCAGGATGCTGGCGCTGCCCCAGGGGGCAGCACTGACCGGGCCGTTGCAACCAGGCAAAAACGGGTGACCGGGCAAATGCGGCAGGAGATGACGGGCAACGGCAATGGGCCCCACCCCCGGCCCGCCGCCGCCGTGGGGGATGCAGAAGGTCTTGTGTAGGTTGAGATGGCAGACATCGGCTCCCAGCTCCGCAGGACGGCAGAGGCCCACCTGGGCGTTGAGGTTGGCCCCATCCATGTACACCTGCCCCCCGGCCTCGTGGATTATCTGGCAAATCTCGCGGATCCCTTCCTCAAACACCCCATGGGTGGAGGGGTAAGTAATCATCAGGGCGGCCAGCCGTTCCCGGTGCTGCTCCACCTTGGCCCGCAGGTCTTCGAGGTCGATGTTGCCGGCCCTGTCGCAGGCTACGCTCACCACCTGCATCCCGGCCATGACAGCGCTGGCGGGGTTGGTGCCATGGGCGGAGGTGGGGATCAGGCACACCTGGCGCTGGCTTTCCCCGCGGGCCTGGTGGTAGCGACGAATGGCCAGCAAGCCGGCATATTCCCCCTGGGATCCGGCGTTGGGCTGGAGGGAGACGCCGGCAAAGCCCGTGATCTCTGCCAGCATTCGCTCCAACTGGGCAAAGAGGGTTTGATAGCCGCGAGCTTGTTCCAGAGGCGCAAAAGGATGGAGCTGGGCAAACTCCGGCCAGGTTATGGGCAGCATCTCGGCTGTGGCGTTTAGCTTCATGGTGCAGGAGCCCAAGGGGATCATGGAGTGGACAAGGGAGAGATCCCGGCTCTGCAGGCGGTGGATATAGCGCAGCAGCTCCGTTTCCGAGTGGTAGCGGTTAAACACCGGATGGATGAGGTAGGGGGTGGTGCGCAAGAGCTGAGGCGGCAGGCTTTGGTGGGGATCCGAACTCAGGCCTTCGGGATCCCAGGCTGGCTCCTTGGAGCCAGCGAAGATTTCCCAGAGATCGCGCAGATCTTGAGAGGTGGTGGCCTCGTCCACGCTGATCCCTAGAGTTGTCTCGTCGATCCGCCGCAGGTTGATGCGCCGCTGGGCGGCCCGCTTTTGGATCTGGCCGACCTGTTCGGGTGACTCTGCCTTCACCCAAAAGGTATCGAAGAAAGACTCTGGCCCCACCCTGTAGCCCAGATCCCGGATCCCGGCGGCCAGGTGATGGGCCTGGCGATGGATGCGTTCGGCAATTTGCCGCAGGCCGCGCGGGCCGTGATAGACGGCATACATGGAGGCCACCACCGCCAAGAGCACCTGGGCGGTGCAGATGTTGCTGGTGGCCTTGTCGCGGCGGATGTGCTGCTCCCGCGTTTGTAGGGCTAGGCGCAGGGCCGGCCTGCCCTGGGCATCTTGGGAGATCCCCACCAGCCGCCCCGGCAGCAGCCGTTTGTGGGCCTCGCGGGTGGCAAAGTAGGCAGCGTGGGGGCCGCCGTAGCCCAGGGGCACCCCAAAGCGCTGGGTGGATCCCACCACAATGTCCGCTCCCCACTCCCCTGGCGGTTGCAAGAGAGTCAGGCTGAGCAAGTCGGCGGCTACGGCCACCACCATCCCTCTTTGGTGAGCCTGCTCCACCAGGTCGCGGTAATCCCGGATCTCTCCATAGGTGTTGGGATACTGTAAGAGCACACCAAAGCCGTTCTCCAGCTCTAACTGAAAAGGATCCGCCACACGCACCTGGATCCCCAAGGGCTCTGCCCGCGTCTGCACGACGGCAATGGTCTGGGGATGGCAGCCGCGATCCACCCAGAAGACCTGGGATCCCTTGCCTGCCAGGGCATAGGCCAGGCTCATAGCCTCAGCGGCAGCAGTGGCTTCGTCCAGCAGGGAGGCATTGGCGATCTCCATGCCTGTTAGATCGATCACCATCGTCTGGAAATTGAGCAGGGCCTCTAGCCGCCCCTGGGCGATCTCCGCCTGGTAGGGGGTGTACTGGGTGTACCAGCCGGGGTTCTCCAGAATGTTGCGCTGGATCACCGGCGGCGTCAGGCAGTTGGAATAGCCCATGCCCAAAAAGGAGCGCCACACCTGGTTCTGGGCCGCCATTGCCCTCAGTTCTGCCAATACTTGCTGCTCACTGCTGGGGGATCCCAGGTGCAGGGGTCGGCTGCTGCGAATCGCCGCCGGCACCGCCTTATCCACTAATTCCCGTAGAGAGCTCAGCCCCAAGGCCTGCAACATCTGACGGATTTGCTGGGCGTCTGGCCCGATGTGCCGCCAGACGAAGAGTTCTCTCTGCTCTAGCAGCTCCAGCTCTGGATCGGCGGCAGAGAGGGGTTGAGACGTCTCCCGGCCAGAGGGGCTGAGGGGATGGAGGATGGTGGAGTCGGACATGGGGCAAAACAAAAGCGATGAGCAGTTGGTCAGCCGCCAAAAGGCTATTCCCCGATCATAGTTGTTAAAAATTATTTCTGACGGGATCCAAATCTGAATCTGGGTCTCGATTCGGGGTAGCGGGGATGAGACACTGAATGGTCGGAGAATGTTAGCGACCTATCCCCTGAGCGTTGTCATGACTGCTTTCAACCTTGTCTGCAAAGGTGGTGCTATGCGTCGGCTGTTGTCTGCTTTGGTGTCTATCCTGTTGATGCTCTGTCTGTGCTTGGCCCCCTTGGGGATCCCGGCCGTGGCGGCAGAGCTTCCGCCGGTGAAACATCTTGACACTCCCATCGATGTGAACAACACCATCCTGCGCAACTACCGCCAGTTGCCTGGCTTCTATCCCACCCTGGCCCGTATTCTGGTGAAAAATGCTCCCTACAACAGCCTGGAGGACATGCTGCGGATCCCAGAATTGACGGAGCAGCAGAAGGCCCTGATCAAGGCGAACGCGGAGAACTTCGTGTTTGGGGAGTACCAAGAGGGGGCCAACCAACTGGAAAATCGGATCAACCAGGGGTACTACGGCTGATCCTGGCAGAGTCTGCAGAAGAGAAGGCTTTCTGCTTCTGTGCAACTCTCAAGAGGGAAGGGATCCTGCGGCCCGCAAACTGGATTAGAGGTTGGTGGTTGGCTTGCCAACTGCAGGATTACCCAAAGCCTGCTCCGTACTACTCGGCGGTTGGAGTCGGGTAGTTTACTCTCTATCCCTCGTCGCCAGAGCACCCCTCAGGTTTTGATGGCCTTAACGTAAGGTGCGGAATTCCCCACCGTA
>NZ_JANSJA010000207.1:3536-6142 GCF_047462335.1 Synechococcus sp. H60.1 | reverse complement strand
CTCCCCCCGTATACGGGGGTACAGGGCGGGGCTCCTGCGGTTTCTAGCTGAAATCGGCTCGGTAGCCCCGGCAACTCTAGTTGCCCACACTACCTCCAGCCTGGGATTGGCATGGCCGTCTAAGGCCTCTGGCCTGCCGACACGAGTGGTTGGAATCCCTGAAGAATTAAGCAAACCTAGGTGGCAAGGCTAAAGCAGCTTATGCCAATGCCTACGGCAAGGCCCAAGCAATACCCAGAGCAGCCATGCCGACGGTTGGGTATGAGGTTTCTCGAGACTGAGGAAGCTTATACTTCTGTTCGCACTGGGGGTCTGGAGACCTTGGCCAGCTTTCTGGATAGCGATTTTCTGCCCAGAGGCAGTAAAAAACCTGAAGGGTAGAAGTTGATAGGAAAGCAGGTGAAGTGTGGACTGTTGAGAACCTTAGATGGTTGGCTAATCACTGCCGACGCCAATGCGGCAATCAACACGAAGTAACGGCAACTTTTGGACTTTGTCTGTGGGGAGTTAGCAGAGGCGCTTTGACAAGGCCTTTAGGAGTTTGCTTCTGGGCTGCTTGAAAATCCTTGCCACTTAAGTGCGGGGAGTGTCAAAACGGGTTATCGTATCAAGGGGATCCCCGTGTGGGGAAACAATCTGGGCTGCTCTCCCTTGGTAAAGATTGCCATGCATTCGAGCGAGTCTTTTCGACGCACCAAAATTGTCGCCACCATCGGCCCTGCCAGCTCCAACCCCGCCATCCTAAGGGAAATGATCCTGCAAGGGGCAACCACCCTTCGCCTCAACTTCTCCCATGGGGATCACGATCTGCACCGCCGCAACATCCGCCTCATCCGCCAAACCGCTATGGACCTGGGCATCCAGGTCGCCATTTTGCAAGACCTGCAGGGGCCCAAAATTCGCCTGGGCAAGTTTGCCGAAGGCTCGATTACCCTCAGGAGCGGGGATCCCTTCGTGTTGACCAGCAAGCCCATTTTGGGATCCCAGGAGCGCAGTTGGGTCACCTACGACAAGCTGGCCCAAGAGGTGCCGGAAGGGGCGACGATCCTCCTCGATGACGGTCGGGTGGAGATGCGGGTGGAGGCAGTGGATCCCGAGGCGGGGGAGCTCTTCTGCCACACCATTGTCGGCGGCACCCTCTCCGACAACAAGGGAGTGAACTTCCCCGGCGTGCGCCTCAGCATCCGCGCCGTTACCGAAAAAGATAAGGCAGACCTTTACTTCGGCCTTAACCAAGGGGTGGACTGGGTGGCCCTTAGCTTTGTGCGGGATCCCTCTGATGTGCTGGAGCTGCGGGAACTGATGGCCGCTGTCGGCAAGCGGGTTCCTATCATCGTCAAGATTGAAAAACACGAGGCCATCCAACAACTGCCCCAGATCCTGGCCCTCAGCGACGGGGTAATGGTGGCGCGGGGAGATCTGGGTGTAGAGCTGCCGGCGGAAGAGGTGCCGATTTTGCAGAAGCGGATGATCGCCATGGCCAACTGCTTAGGGATCCCGGTGATCACTGCTACCCAAATGCTGGACAGCATGGTTCACAGCCCTCGTCCCACTCGGGCTGAGATCTCGGATGTGGCCAATGCTATTTTGGACGGCACCGATGCCGTCATGCTCTCCAACGAGACGGCGGTAGGCAAATATCCTGTCGAGGCGGTGGCGACCATGGCCCGCATTGCCGTGCGCATCGAACGGGATTACTTCAGCCCAATCTATGTCGATCGCCGCCAACACCTGCGCGCCCTCACCCTGCAGGAGCTGAGCCAAAACAACAACAGCTCTGGTAGCAATGGTTCGTCCCGGCCCAAAACCCTGATCGCCGACTCAATTAGCCGCGCCGTAGGGGAGATTGCCCAGGAGTTGGATGCGGTGGCGGTGATGACCCTGACTAAAACTGGGGCTACGGCTCGCAATGTCTCCAGGTTTCGCCCTCGCACCCCGATCTTGGCGGTAACTCCTCATGTAGAGGTGGCGCGGCAACTGCAGTTGGTGTGGGGGGTACGGCCCCTGTTGGTCATGGATTTGCCTACCACCCGCCAGACCTTTCAGGCCGCCATCAACGTGGCTCAGGAAGAAGGTTTGCTCAAGGATGGCGACTTGGTGGTGCTCAGCGCCGGCACTTTGCCAGGCGTATCCGGCTCCACCGATCTGATTAAGGTAGAGGTAGTAAAGGCAGTGGTGGCCAAAGGCAGAGGGTTTGGCAAAGGCACTGTCAGCGGCCCGGCCCGCATCCTCAGATCTAGCCTCGACGCCAGCAAAATCACCGCTGGCGACATCCTGGTTGCTCGCGCTACCGATGCCAACTATGTGGAGGCGATCAAACAGGCGGCTGGGGTGATCACCGAAGAAGATGGGGCCTCCTCCCATGCGGCGGTGATCGGTCTGCGGTTGGGGGTGCCGGTGCTGGTGGGAGTTAAGGATGCTACGCGCCTCATCCGCGACGGGGCCATCGTTACCTTGGACACCGAGAGGGGTATTGTCACTTCAGGAGCGGATGGGTTGGGCTTTTAACGGGTTTGGCGGTCATTGCAGACAAGGGTGAGACTGTCTCCTAGGCTCTCTCCCTGGGAAGGGGGAGGCAGGGATCTGCGCCGACAAGGACTCCTCAA
>NZ_JANSJA010000207.1:0-3436 GCF_047462335.1 Synechococcus sp. H60.1 | reverse complement strand
TAATAGTAAAAAATAAGCCTTGACAACCAGGTTGCCGGACGGGATCTCAAGTTAATTTGACTCGCAGGATCCCTACGAAGTTATCCACCATTTCAAGCCCATCGCCGAAGTTCCCGAGCTAACCCGCGAGACCTATGTGCCCCGGGCCTCTACTCCCTTGCTGGATGCCATAGGTCGCGGCATCAACGATCTGGAAAACAGTCTCAGCAAACTCGGCGAAGCAGATCGCCCTGCCAGGGTGCTTATGGTGGTGGTAACCGATGGCCAAGAGAACGCCAGTCGCGAGTTCCGCAAAGAGCAAATTGAGAAGATGATCAAAGAAAAAACGGAGAAAGACGGCTGGCAGTTTGTTTTCTTAAGCGCCGATCTGGCTGCCATCAAAGATGCCCATGACTTCGGCTTCGCTCCCAGCGCGTCTCTGCTTTACGAGAAGTCCGGCCTGGGCAGCAAAAGAGCGTGGCGCTCCCTTGCGCTGCGCCTCTCCGACTACCGCTCAGCTCGTCTTCGGAGGTTGATGTTCTTTGAGGAAGATCGTCAGCATCCTGACGATCCGAACAAGAATAAACAAGAGTAAAAAAATCTGGTGGAACTGGCCGAGATCCTAGCCACTCCAGCAGAGCTGAGCCAATGCCCGCTCACTGGGTTTATCCGCGCAGGGAGCAGCAGAGGCGGCCATCGGCACCTTAGGAACCAGAGGCAGGGATCCAGTTGACAGACAGCCCCCTTAGAAGGGGAGGGGATCCCTTTCAGCGTCGTCGAGCGCAGTGACGTAGCAACCAACTGGCGGCAGCCCGATCGCCCTCGTCCCAGGCCAATCGCTCCACGGCCACCATCACCATTGAGGTAATCACAGCCTCACTCAGGTGGCGGGAACGCAAGCGCTGCACGGCTGAGGTGGCGGCCTCTAGGTCGCGCCTACGAATTGCGCGGAGCAGCTCATCAGACATAGGCGAAGGCCAACGCGCCTCACTACCTTTCTTCCTGGTACCTTTCTACCGCAAGCGTCAGAAGCTTCCCTTTTCCTTCATTTTCTTGTCAGATAACGCAAAAGTTCGTCTTGCTCCCACAAAACGTCTCAAAAAACATCCTGAGGAATTGTTACACTTCCCAACAACAGGCTGGTATCAGTTTCGGCACAGGCCTTCCCGCTCCCTTCGACAAGGCCAACCAACCCAGATCTCAACCGACGGCCATGGCCGCAGGCGAGCGTGGGATCCCTTGCAGCAGCCGCTCCATCTCCGCTTGCAAATCCTGGGTTAGAGCTTGTACGGCCTGCCGGCGGTTGGCCTGATAGGCGGGCCAGCGCTCTGAAACCGAGAGGGGATCCCCGATGCTGAAACGGGCCAGCCGCGGCCCCAATCTGGGAGGGGCAGCGCCGACGGCGTTTTTGCCTTTGATCCAGACCAACAGGTTCCACAGCCGCAGGGCAGTTTCGGCCAGTTCCTCCAGGCCGGGCTGCTCCGGCAGGGGACGCACGGCAAACACCATCAGGGTCTCCACTAGGCGCATGTGCCAGAGGTGGAAGCTGGCCTCCGAGGCAACGCGATTGGCCAGCCCCTTCTCCAAAGCCGAAAGCGCAGCAATATCAGGGATATCTTCCCGGTAGATCCAGGCCCAGCCTGCCTGTTCGATGCGATGCCGCCGCTCGATCAAGTTCCCCTGGGGCTGCAGGCCAAAGTGCTGCTCGGCCACGCGCAGGGCCAGATCCGATAGGCTTTGCAGACGTGCCCACAGACCTTCTCCCTCTTTGAGGTTGACCCGAGCGGCAGAGGGCAGGGCGGGGGCGTAGAAGCGCTCGTAAAAATGCTCCATAACCTGAATCAAATGCTCGGCCAGGCGAAGCAAGCGGGCCATCAGAAACCCCTTGCCGACATGTGCCGAGCGCGTGGCCGGGAGCTTGCAATCGGCCTCCATACGGCGGAGCAACCTGTCCAGGGCCGCACTGGGATCCCTCAAATAGGAGTAGCGGAGGCCCACCGGCAAGATCAGCACCTCCTCCGGGCGCCCCGCCTTATGCAGATCCTCCACCGCCCAAAAACTCATTTGCGCCACCCCCGGCTCCAGCGGGTTGAGCAGCCCACTCATGCCGTTGATCGTCCCCTCTGGAGCCACCGCCAGTGGGTACTGGCCTGACACCAACTGCTCGCGAGAGCTCTTCAGCCCTGCCCGATCCAGACGGCCCCGCAAAATCGGGATCCCGCCCAGCCGGGGAAGCCCCCAGCGGCCAATGAAGCCCAGCCATAGTGGCAGGCCGCGGTCGTAGACAAACAAAACGTGGGGCCGCTGCCGCAGGCGGATCCCCTGTTGTCGAGCCACCTGAGGCAGAAGATGGGAAAACAAGTACATCAGGCAGGGGGGATCGTCAAGGGTGGGGTGGCGAAAGGCTACCAACAGGCGAATCTTGCCTGCCTCGAATTGCTGATAAAGCTGAGCCAAACGCTCGCCCCCATCTACCTCAACGCGCGGGATCCCTTTGGCCCAGCGCAACCAGAAGGGCAAACCCGCCTGCGCCAAACGAACCACCCAAGGCGTCAATCGCGGCGGCAGAAATCTGAGAGGAGGTTGAACAGTCTGGTACATAGGGATCTTCAGATCTAGGGTTGGCAAGTCAATAAACCCACGCTTCGGATCCCATCTTATGGAGGGTTTGGAGGAGAGAAAGCCCTGCAGTGACAGTTTCTCAACTGGATTCCCTTGCCCAACTCCAGAAGAGGTTCAAGCTCCTGTTGTTTTTTTCCTGCGGCTCCGCGTCTTTTTGGGGGCAGCTTCTTCGTTCGAGGTTGAGTCCTCCATCACCTGGCCGTTGAGTACTTGCTTGAGGTGAATGTGCTTATAGCCCAACTGAATCTCAAACTCATCGCCGGGCTTGAGATTCATTTTTTCGGTGTAAGCGGACCCGATGATGATCTGACCATTCTTGTGAACGCTCACGCGAAAGGTTGGCTCGCGGCCGCGCTTGTCACGGCTGGAAGTTGGACTGAGGCTCAGACCTTTTGCCGCCAGCACCGCATCATAAAACTCATTTAAGTTGACGCGGAGCTTGTTGGTCTTGGTCATGGTTACGTAGCCACAGCGCTTTGCCGTCTCGCGGCGCGGAAGATGGCTCAACGCTTCTACCTTCTGCAGGAGAGCCTTCCCGGTTAAAGGTTGTGGTGGTATATCCAACATTTTCTGATGCCCTACAGTCCTCTCCAGGATCATAACCTCCTGGCGTACTTCTGCAACCAAAAGTTGGGGGCTCTTTTCGAGGTCACATTTTTCTCCTACTACTTGAAGTGGTTCTCTAAGGGAGAAAGGCTCTTCTCAATAGGCGTTCAATCGGTGTTCTTTCCGTGGTAAAAGGTGAGGGGGGCAGCAGAGACTCAAGTGCGGAGGGGGGCTGTAGCTTTTGCTTTGATGGCGACAAAGGCTGGAGAATCGGTATGGCTCTTCGGCG
>NZ_JANSJA010000206.1:5094-6166 GCF_047462335.1 Synechococcus sp. H60.1 | reverse complement strand
CTTCCAAACTGCTGTTGTCGGTTCGATTCCGTCCGCCCGCTTCCAGAAAACAAGCCTACTCTAGATGAGCACTCTTAGCCTCAAACCTTAGCTGGGGGTAGACCTAGGTTCTGAATTGGGGTCGAAAGCTGCCAATAGAGTGTCTAAGGGGTGGAAAAAGTTAGTAGCCACATACATTCCCTGTGGGATTTTGCTTTTGAGCTGGCGCTACTGGTTGTTGAGGGAGGTGCCGGACAGAGAACTTGGCTAGAGCCTTACCCGGCAATGAACTAACAATCGCTCTCCAAAGCTCGCAACCAATTTAGGCTAGGAGCTACCCCTTGGAGCTTATTGCCGCTAAGGCCTGGCGATGTAAGTTGGAGTTGGCCGCCGCCAGCACTTCTCCCTTGGAGGTGCGAGTTAAGGGATCCCCCGCCCAGTCGGTAATCACACCGCCGGATCCCTCGATCACCGGCACAAGGGCGGCAAAATCGTAGAGGGCAAGGCCACATTCCATGACCAGATCGATGTAGCCGCTGGCTAAGAGGCCGTACTGGTAGCCGTCGCCGCCGTAGGAGGTGATGTGGACCAAGCGGCTGAGCTGCTGAAAGCGCTGCTGCTGGTCAGGCTGGGTGAACAAATCGGGGGTCGTGCAGCTTAGGTAGGCGCGGCTGAGGTCAGTGGTGGCTTTGGTGCGCGTGAGCTGTTGGGTAGAGGGGGTCATCCATCGGGTTGGTTGTCCCTGCACCCCTAGCCAGCGCTCACCCAACACTGGCTGATCGATGATGCCCAAGACAGGGCGGTCGTTTTCCAAAAGGGCAATCAAGGTGGCAAAGGTGGGTTTGCCAGCGGAAAAGGCAATGGTGCCATCCAAGGGATCCAAAACCCAGGTGTAGGGGGAGCCAGTCTGGTGGAAGCCAAACTCCTCGCCGAGGACGTTGTGCTCCGGCACATGGGCGGCTAGCAGCGCCCGCATTGCCCGTTCGGCCTCCCGGTCGGCTATCGTTACGATAGGGGATCTGGCCTCTTTGTACTCGGCCTGCAACTCCCCGCGAAACAAAGGGCGAATCACCGCTCCGGCCGCGTCGGCTAG
>NZ_JANSJA010000206.1:0-4994 GCF_047462335.1 Synechococcus sp. H60.1 | reverse complement strand
GCCCAGATTGTCTATCTGGGATTGGGGTTGGCGGGGCTGCAGGTGTTTGCCCAGGGAGGCGGATGGCAATACCTGTACCAGCCCGCCTTCGGCTACCTGCTGGGCTTCCTGCCCGCGGCCTGGGCCTGCGGGACAATGGCCTTTCGACACACGGATCCTCACTTACCGACCGCTTCCTTTCCCCCTCGCCGCAACCCCTACGTGCTGCCCAGCATCTCTGCGCCAGTGCGCCTGCAGGACTTGGGATCTGCCAGCTTGGCAGCTCTGGCCTTGGTTCACCTGACCGGAATTGTCTATCTTTTGGCCACCCAACCTTGGGATGGGGAGTTGCTGAGATTGATTGGCCTCTACTCAGGCTACACCTTGCCGGGGCAGCTCATCGTAGCCGGCTTTGTTGCTGTCATGGCCTTGATCCTGCGGCGCTTGCTGTTGTTTTAGCGCAAGAGATTCTCTATCTTTGCGCGATTGCGCATCTGCTCTAGGGCTGGAGCAGCAAAGATTAGCCTAGAGGCAAACTTGCCCCCGCGAGGGGACAAGAGGTTTCCAAGTTTCTGCAAAGTTTTGTGAGGAGAGACAAGAATGCGACGCGCTGTGCTAACTCTCTTGGCAACGGGCTTTCTAGCCACCCCTCTGACCGCCTGCGGCAACAGCGGCAGCTCTGGCGGATCGATTATCGTTCCACCCCAAAGCCCAACCGTTGCCTTTATCAATCCGCCTACCTCTGTGCGCATAGGCACCTCCACACCGGCTTTCACGGTGCAGGTGAGTGTGCCCGGCGGCGCCCGCTCAACCCAGTTTGTGGAACTGGAAACCTTTAACCCGCTTGGCACGCGCGTCCAAAGAGAAATCTTTAACCCGCAGCAGGTTGGCTGCAGCGCAGGTGCCACTTTCTGTAGCTTCAACACCGACTTCCGGGTTGCTCCTGGCGATCCTGCCGGCGTTTGGCAGTTCCGCATCACCGCTTTCGATCAGCAGAACCGCTCTGGATCCCAGACTCTTCTGATTACAGTCTTTCAATAGGCAAGCTAAGTCGCTGCTTTGGGTTGAGAGCCAAGCGAAAGCAGAGGGTGCATCAAGCACCCCCTTAAGGCGTTAGCCATGCTCACCAGGAACGCCCAAGCGCGGGATCCCTCATTCCATGTCCCGACGGTTGGGGTTGCGGGCAGGGTCGTTGCTCAAGAAACCAAAGACAAACAGTCCCACAAAAAAGATTACCACCGCGTAAACAGAGATTTTCAGTAACAGCATAGTTTCAGCAACCCGTTTCCAAGTGGATGAAGCGAACAAGCAACAAGGCAATGGTAGAGCAAAGACAGACTGCCACAGAGACGGGATCCCGTCAAACCTGAGGCTCAGCAAAAGTTCTTCACAAGATCATACCCCCCAGCAGCTCGTTATTCCTGCCCTTGGCCGCGATTGGTCCCGAAAACGCCTCGGACACTTGCCGGAAAAGGGCCGCAAAGCTCGGCCAGATAAGGATCCCTGGCAAGGGGCAAAATTGTTAAGAAATGTTTTGAAGCGAAAAGCAACATCGCGCTCCCTTAGCGACAGGGGTGTAACGCGGGCCAGATTTACAGCCGAGCTGGCGGGCAGTGGGCAGCGCTGCCTTGACCAAGCCCATTGGCCAGAACTGCCGGTTCTGGCGCTCTATACCTCCGCCGATATCGTTGTCAATCCTACCGGCGCCGTGGAGCTTGCCCGCCGGCTGCCTCAGGGAGAGATCCACGATAACTTAGCCCCTAGCGACCTCATGGCAAAATAGAGAGGCCCTCTTTCTCCTGCTCCTATGAGCCAAGACCTGATCTACCGTCCCCGCCGGCTGCGGCGCACCGAAGCCCTTCGCCAACTGGTTCAGGAGACCCACCTGCGGGTGCAGGATCTCATCTACCCCCTGTTTGTTATGGAGGGAGAGAACCAGCGGCAAGAGGTGGAGTCCATGCCCGGCTGCTACCGCTACACCCTGGATCTGCTCCTGAAGGAGGTGGAGGAGGCGGCCAACTTGGGGATCCCGGCTGTGGCCCTCTTCCCGGTGGTGCCCGAAGAAAAGAAAGACCCCACGGGGCGGGAATCCTTTAACCCAGAAGGGTTGATCCAGCGGGCGGTGCGGCGGATCAAGCAGGAGATCCCCGAAATCCTGGTGGTGACGGACGTAGCCTTGGATCCTTACAACAGTGACGGCCACGATGGCATTGTGCGGGATGGGGTGATCCTCAACGACGAGACGGTGGAGGTGTTGGTCAAGCAGGCCCTCTCCCAAGCAGAGGCGGGAACCGACGTTGTTGCCCCCTCTGATATGATGGACGGTCGCGTCGGCGCCATTCGCGAAGCCCTAGACGAGCAGGGCTATACCGACGTGGCCATCCTGGCCTACTCCGCCAAGTATGCCTCTGCCTTCTACGGCCCCTTCCGCGATGCCCTGGGATCTGCGCCCAAGTGGGGGGACAAGAAAACCTATCAGATGGATCCCGCCAACGCCCGCGAGGCCCTCAGGGAGGTGGAGCTGGACGAGGCCGAAGGGGCCGATATGGTGATGGTGAAGCCGGCCTTGGCCTACCTGGACATCATCTATCGGGTCAAGGAAGCGACGGATCTGCCCGTGGCCGCCTACAACGTGAGCGGCGAATACGCCATGATTAAGGCTGCCGAGCAAAAGGGCTGGATCGACGGCAAGAAAGTGATGATGGAATCGCTCTTGGCTATGAAGCGAGCCGGCGCTGACATGATCCTCACCTACTTTGCCAAAGAGGTGGCCTTGCTCTTGAAGCAGTCCTACTAGCTAGGTCAGCTACGGTCTCCCAAGCGGCTGGGGAGATTGTCCGATCCAGGCAGGGGAAACATTCTTCTCCTCGTCGGCCACCAGGCTACTGGGATCCACCAGGCGCACCTGGATTTGATCGGGCGGCACGCGGTTGAGACGTTCTTTGATCAGAGCCTGTCGTTGAAGGGGATCCATGCCGCGATCCACTTCTTCCTGCAGCCGAGAAAGCCGGGTTGAGAGAATTTCGATGTGATGCTCCAAAACCTGCAGGCGGTGGTGCTGGGCCAACTGTACTGGCAAGAGACGATACAGGCCGCCGAGGGCAGCCGCGGTAAAGAGGAAGTTTACCCCGATGCGACAGACCACTTCCCAGGTTTGCGGCTCTGGCACCGGCCGTTTCCGCAGATAGGACAAGCTTCTGGAGCGAGAAGCTCGAACGGGGATCGTTGGCTGGCTGGCAACCAGCGCTCCTTGCCTCCCTGCTCGGACTAGGGATCCCTGGGAGCGACTGGAAAGGGGCAGCCCAGGCCCAGCAACCTGCTCCACCTGTAGAGGCAAGGGGCGAGCTGGAGTGCGGGAAGAAGACTTGGGTGCCACGGGTAAAGGGAAGAAGGTAAGGGGATAAGGAACCGCTGCTGCTGCCAGGAAGCGCAGCTAGGGCTTATTGAAGCCGATTTTCCCAGGTATGTCAGGGGCTGGCCCCAGACTTTTTTCTTTTCCGTCTTTTCAGCGCCAACTCGGCATGGCCTGGGCTGGTTTTGCAATTCCCGCAAGACGACCACGGCCAAGACTGCAGACGCGCTAGGCTAGAGGTTCAAGGGGGGAATGCTCTGCACAGATCCCAGGGAGTTGGAGAAGGAAAGTCCTATGCGCATTGCCATCACGGGCGGGAGTGGTTTTATCGGGCGCCGCCTGGTGGCCCGCCTGCTGGAGCGGGGAGATGAGGTGTTGGTCTTGAGCCGCCGCCCTGAGCAGGTCCGCCACGTTCTGGGAGTATCCCCCCACCTCAAGCTGCTGGGGTACGATCCCTACCAACCGCAAGCCTGGGCCTCAGCTCTGGAAGGGTACGAGGCCGTTGTCAACCTGGCTGGGGAGCCCCTAGCCTCTTCCCGCTGGACAGAAGCCAAGAAAAGAGAAATCCGCCGCAGCCGCGTGGAAACCACCCAGGCTCTCGTCCAGGCTCTTGCCTCTCTCGACCCAAAGCCCCAGGTGCTGATCAGCAGCTCGGCAGTGGGTTACTACGGCTCCCGACCCGAAGGGGATCCCCTAACGGAGGCGGCTCCGCCAGGCCAGGGCTTTTTGGCAGAAGTCTGTCAAGCCTGGGAAGCCGCCGCCCGCCCGGCGGAGGAGCTGGGGATCCGCCTGGCCATCCTGCGCACGGGGATTGTCCTGGGGCCCGCTGGGGGAGCCCTGGCCCAAATGCTTGCCCCCTTTCAGTTTTTCCTCGGCGGCCCCCTTGGCTCTGGCAAGCAGTGGGTCTCCTGGATCCACCGCGACGACTGGGTAAGCCTGGTCTGCTTCCTACTGCAGCAGGGATCCGGCGTCTTCAACGCCACTGCCCCCAACCCTGTGCAGATGGAAGAGTTCTGCCGCACTTTGGGACAAGTTTTGGCCCGCCCCTCGTGGCTGCCGGTGCCGGCGCTGGCCCTAGAACTGCTGCTGGGCGAAGCGGCTCAGGTGGTTCTGACGGGGCAGAGGGTGATCCCTCAGGCCGCGCTGCAGCTGGGTTTCACCTTCCAATATCCCCACTTAAAAGAAGCCTTGCAGCAAATCCTCATTCCCCAGGCCAGCCGCTAGGCGCAGCTCTCTGGCGAAAAACGAGAGGCAGGCCCTCACCGCCCCTTCCAAAGATCTGGGGAAGACTCTCTGGATCCCAGCCCTAGAAAGCCTCTTGGAGACAGTAGCCATCCCTAGGGTGATTTCAGGCCAGTTGGGGGCACCCCTTTGGTCTTCCCTAGGATTAGGTTTTCCTGGGTGAGCGGGCCAGCGAAGCGCCTTCCGGATCCACGCGGTTGGCCAACGCTGCAACCCCGATCATCGGCAAGCTCACCAGTAGACAGAAGCCCCACTGCGCCCAACTCAGGGGTGCTGTCTCGAAGAGAGTGTTGAACAGGCTCCATTGGCTAAAGAGGATCTGCAGTAGGATGGCCGCCCCAATGCCAATGGCAATAGCCGCCACATCCATTAAGCGTTCGTGGCGCTCCAACTGGCTGGCGCGCCCGCGGCCCAACAGGGT
>NZ_JANSJA010000205.1:0-705 GCF_047462335.1 Synechococcus sp. H60.1 | reverse complement strand
CACCGCAAGTTGGTGGGGAACTGCACCCAGAAAGCGTCTAGGCCAAACCAGGCCTGACTTGCTTGCCCACTCTAACCTGCCCTTCTTGGAATTTCAGCCATTGCTTCGGGTAGGTCACGGGGAACAGTCCAGCCTTACGGTACTGCGGCAACCTGGGCTTTGGATCCGGCTGCGCTTGCAAAAGCGACTTGAAGCTCGTTACAGCCTGTTAATTTAAGATGGGGTACAGGTTTTAAGAGGGAGGAAGAGATGCCAACCCATTCTTTGGATCTACGGCAAAGAGTTGTAGCAGCTTATCAGGCAGGTCAGACCTCTATCCGTCAGGTAGCCGAACGGTTCATGGTGACCAAAAGAACAGTACACCGCTGGGTGCGACAGTACCAACAAACTCAGGACTTAACTCCCAAGAAAGTAGGCACCAAGCGAGTGGGTATTTTGGAACAGCATCGACAGGAAGTGATAGCAATCATTGCAGAACACCCAGACCTCTACCTGTGGCAGTATCAAGAACTGTTGCGGGAGCGCTTAGCAATTGATGTAAGCACTGTCACAATACACAACTTCTTGAAAAAGCAAGGGATGACTCTAAAAAAAGACTTACCGCAGCGCGAGAGTCCAAGAAGAGGAGGTGCAAAGAGAACGACTAGCTTGAGGATTTGATTGCCCTCGACCAGACAGGGGTGTGGGAGGGAAGGGAACGGGGAG
>NZ_JANSJA010000204.1:0-6304 GCF_047462335.1 Synechococcus sp. H60.1 | reverse complement strand
GATTGCTTCTCTTCAGCAGCAATGCCGCTTTCCCTGGTGAGCTCAGGGCGGAGGGACAACCGTTTTCTGGCCGTGGCAAAACTTGGGATCTAGCCAATAACTTCATAAACTGGAGCAAATGGCTCATCGCCATTGTTTTGCAGCGACCAGAGCCGCCCTTGTGATCCCAGTTCGCCTGACCTTACACAATTTTCTCTGCTACTCTCAGGCGGTTTTGGATCTGCGCGGGATCCACACCGCTTGCATTTGTGGCCCTAACGGGGCGGGCAAATCGGCTTTGCTGGACGCCCTGACCTGGGGCCTCTGGGGACAGAGCCGGGCCAGCAACGACAGCGATCTCATCCGCAAAGGTGCCAGCGAAACCTGGGTGGAAGTAATTTACCGCTCGCGGGGGCAAACCTACCGCATCCTGCGCAGCCGCCACCTGTCGGGGGAAGGATCCCTGGAGTGGCAAATTCAAATTGGAGAAGCCGACGGCCAAGCCCGCTGGCGCAGCCTCACCCGCCGGGGCCTGCGCGCCACCCAAGAGGCAATTACAAGTCAGCTTGGCCTCGACTACGACACCTTTCTCCACTCTGCCTATCTGCGCCAGGGACAGGCCGATGCCTTTACCCTGAAGCGCCCGGGGGAGCGCAAGCAGATCTTGGCCGACATGCTCAAGCTGGGGCAGTATGACTTGCTGACGGAGCGTTGCCGCGAACAGGCCCGCAGCGCCAAGCTCAAAGCCGACCTGCTCCAAGAGCGCCTGTACAAGCTAGACCAACAACAGGTTTCCATTGAGCAGATCCAAGCTGAACTGGAGCAGCTCCAACACCAGCAAACCCATCTGCAGCAGCTCCTGGCCCAACAGCAGCAGGAATTACAGACTCTAGAACGTGCCTATGAACATCGCCACATCCTGAAGGAGCGCCACCGGCAACTCACCCAACACCTGCACAAGCTCAGCGCCAACCTGCACCACACCGAACAGCAGTGGCGGGCGCAGCGGCAGCAGCTTCTGCAGCTGGAAGAGCTGATTGCCCAAAGCGAGCAGATCCAGGCCGGCTACGAACGCTATCAGTCCCTGATGGCCCAAGATCGCCATCTTCACCACCTCTTCGAGCAACAGCAATACCTGCTCCAAGAGCGCCAAAAGCTGCAGGCCCAACAAGCTGAGTACCAACAGCAGCAACTGCGCAGAATGCAGCGGCTGCAACAGGAATTGGCCGCCTGCCAGGCCCAAGCCCAGGCCGATGCCCAGGTGCTGGCAGAAGGGGAGCGCATCGAAAACGCCCTCCACCACTACCGGCAAGCCCAGGAGCGCCTGCAGATCTTGAACGAGGCCCAGGCCCAAGCCGCCGCCCTCCTGGAGCAACAACGGCACTGGCAAGAGCAGATCCGCCGCGAGCGAGAACGCCTGCAAGCCCGCCTCCAGCTCCTCAAGCAGCAACTGCAAAACCAGGAAACCCTGGCCCAACAGCAGCAGCAACTGGCCCAGAAAATTGCCGCCGGCGCCGCAGCCCTGGCCGAGCTGGAGCAACGGCGTCTCTACCAACAGCAGGTGCTGGAAAAAATTCAAGAGCGCCGCCTCTTTGTGCAGAAGCTGCAGGAGCGGCAGCGGGTTCTCCAGCATCAGTGGCAACAGGAGGAAGAGCGCTGCCGCCTGCTAGAGGCTCGCTGGGAAGAGTTTCCTGTTGGCGATAGCGGAGCAGAGTCCTTTCACGCCGAGCGTTTGGATCCTGCAGAGCTAGAAGATCTGGATCGACCGGATAACCTAGGCCCTTCGGATCCAGACTCTGGCTGGTGCCGTCCCACCCATGCTTTGACGGGGGCGAAGGCCATTGCCGAGGGAGCTGCAGAACCGGGATCCGAAGTAACCGCAGGCTCCCTCTTCTCAGAGCAGCCTGCCGAGTCCACGCTGGCACCGCCCACCAAAGTGCCGACTGCCCCGACTTGGGTTTGCCCCCTCTGCGCCCGTCCGCTCAGCCCGCCCCTGAGGGCGGTGGTGCTGAAGAAACACCGCCAGCGCCAAGAAGAGATTGCCGGCGAGCTCTTTGTGATTCGCGAGCAACTGGCGGTGGCCGACCGGGAGATCGGGCTGCTGCAAGAAGAAGCCCGGCGTCTTGAGCAAGAATTGGCCAGCTGGGACGAGCGCCTGCACCTCCAGGGGCGGCTGCAGCAGCAGTGGGAGGCCGGGCAGGAGCGCCATCGGCAACTGGAGGCTTGGCGGGCAGAAGCGGCAGAACTGGAGCAAATCCTCAACCAAGAAGCTTATGCTCCAGAGGCGCGGCAGCAGCTTGCCCAGATCCAGCAGGCCCTGCAACACCTGGGCTACGACGAGCGCGAACACGCCCTGCAGCGAGGGGAGCTGGAGCGCTGGCGCTGGGCCCTGGGCCGCTCCCAAGAACTGCGCAAAGCCCAGGAGCGCTGCGCCCGCCTAGGTGAGCAAATCGCCTCCCTACAAGCCCAACTGGAAGCCCTGCAGCAGACGCCCTCCTCGGCTGCCCTAGCAGAGCGACTGGTCCAGATCGAACAGGCGCTGAACCACCTCGGCTACGACGGATCCCTGCACCAGCAGGTAAAAGCAGAACTGGCCCAGGCGCAACTGTGGCCGGCCCGCCTGCAGGCCCTCCAAATAGCCCGCCAGGAGCTGCCGGAAGCCACAGCCCGCAGCCAGATCTTGTCCCAACGCCTGCAGGAAAGCCGGCAGCACTTTGCCCAGGCCACCCAAGAGCTGGAAGCGCTGCAGCAACAACTGGCGGAGCAGCCTGAGGTCTTGCCCGCCCACCTGGAAGGGATCCGCCAAGCTCTGCAGGAGCACCGGCAAGGGCTGGATCAGGTGCTTTCTCAAATCGGGGCGGCCCAACAGCGGCTGCAGCAGGCCCTTGAACAACAGTCGGAGCGGGCAGAGCTAGAGCGACAACTGCAGCAGGCCCGCCGCCAGCAGCAGGTGTACCAGGAGCTGGCCAACGCCTACGGCCGCAACGGCATTCCCGCCCTGATCATCGAAAACGTTCTGCCAGAGCTAGAGGCACAAGCCAACCAGATCCTGGGCCGCCTCACCCAACACCGCCTCCATCTGCGCTTTGTAACCCAGCGCTCGGGGCGACGCTCGGACAAGCTAATTGAAACCCTCGACATCCTCATCGCCGATCCCCGCGGCACCCGCCCCTACGAGACCTACTCCGGCGGCGAGGCCTTCCGCATCAACTTCGCCATTCGCCTGGCCCTCTCCCGCCTGCTTACCCAGCGCTCCGGCTCCGACCTGCAAACATTGATCATCGACGAGGGGTTTGGCTCCCAGGACGCCACCGGGCGGGCCCAGTTGCTGGCGGCCATCAACGCTGTGGCCTCTGACTTTGCCTGCATCCTGGTGATCACCCACATCCCCAGCCTGCAAGAGGCCTTTCCCCACCGCATCGAGGTGCAGCCCTCCCCCCAGGGATCCCGCCTCTCCATTCGCGGCTAGTCATTTGGCTGGTCATTTGAGGAGTTGCCGGCCCGGCTCCGGAGCCACTGCTGGAGCAGGGGAATTATAGTCTCGCCAAGCTGGCTCCACTGGCCGGGCTTTTGGGCCGTGGTCAGCAGCTCCACCCGCTCCCCTCGGATCACCAAAAAGCCCACCGGCTCGATGCGCACCCCGCCCCCCGCTCCGCCAAACAGGCTGGCCGGATCCCGTCCGTTGCTGCGAAAGCCGCTGGCCGTTTTGCCAAAATGGCCCCCTCCTCCGCCAACGCCAAAATAGAGCGACACGTAGGGGACAATCGTTGTGTCGCCAATGGTAATCGGCTGGCCAAAGGTCTGTCCCGTCTCCGCCAAAACCGTCAGCTTGCTCAGCACCGCCTCCAGGACGGCTTCCACCTCGAAATCGGAATTGGAATCGGATCCCATTTGTGACGTTTGCGTCAATGCTGCAGGCCAGCTCCAGAGGCCACCAGGTGAAGAACCAGATTGACTGTGGTTGCCTCAAACAAGGTTAAGATACCTTGCCGCCTACCCAAGTGCTCCGCGCCGCTACCCTCACCCCCAACCCCTCTCCCTCAGGGAGAGGGGAGTTAGGAATAGTGCTCGGCGCCAGGTGCTTTATCGTAACTTCATCCAAGAAAGGCTACTTACCCCCACAACTGACTCGGGCCGACACCGAGAAAGGGGAAGCTCCTGCGCCGCTTTTAATCCTCGTCAGGAGAGCCAGAGTAGAGATCTTCCAGGCGGCTGCGGGCTTCTTCCAGGCTGGTCGAACGAATCACCAACAAGGGCTCTTCCGTCAGGTTGCCTTCTTCATCCAAGAGCTCTGGGTGGGGCGCCTGTCGGCGAGCCCGACGGGGCGAGGCCTTGCGCTCTTCTTTGCCCAACGTGATGATATTGGCCACCAGGTTACGCAGGGCCACAAAAGCGATGGCCACGAAAGCGATGAGGTAGAGGATCTGCAGCATCACGGGTCAGATGAGTCAGAGGAAGGGTGAATTTGGCGGAAGCGACGGCCCAGCTCGGCGCACTCCATCAGCAGGTGATGCCATTTTGCCATCAGCGCTGGGTCAACGCCAACTTCATTCTCCGACAACTGATAGAGGGCTTCTGCGGCTTGCAATTCTGCTTGGGCAGCCAAAACCCGCTCCAGAAGGGCCTGCTGCGCCTCCGGGCTAATAAATTCTAGGGTTTCTTCTTGCAAAAAGCGGCGGGAGCGCTCAAACCAGTAGCGGTAATCTTCCAGTAGGGGCCCCAGAATCTCTCGCAGTAACTTGGCTTTGCTCATCATTGGGATCCCTCCGCGCCTGGTTTGCTGAGAGCATCTTAGCTGAACTTAACCTTCTCCCGCCAGGGATCCCTGGGTGGCCTCCAGGCGGGCTTCCGTCTCCAGCAGCAGGGCTTCCAGCTGGGGCACCAGCTCTAGGGCCTGCTCTTGCCAGTAGCCCCGCTGGTGGGCTTCCAGCAGCCGCTCGCTCATATCCCGCAGTGCCCAGGGGTTGTGGTTTCGCAAAAACTGCTGCACGGGGGGATCCAACAGGTAGGCGCGGGCCACCCCGGCGTACATGAAATCGGGCACGGCGTGGGTGGTGACGTCGTAGGCAAAAAGGTAGTCGAGGGTGGCGGCCATCTCAAAGGCGCCTTTGTAGCCGTGGCGCATTACGCCGGCAATCCACTTGGGGTTGACGACGCGGGCGCGATAGACGCGGTCGATCTCTTCGGCCAGGGTGCGGATCTTGGGGTTGTGGGGACGGGCGTGATCCCCGAAGTAGATTTGGGGGTTGCGGCCCTGGAGGGTGCGCACGGCTGCCACCATGCCCCCCTGGAACTGGTAGTAGTCATCGGAGTCGAGGAGATCGTGCTCGCGGTTATCCTGGTTGTGCAGGACAATTTGCAAGCGGGCCAGTTGCCGCTGCAGGGCTGCAGGAGCCGGCTCTCCCTCGCCCTCAGCTCGGTAGGCGTAGCCGCTCCAGTTGAGGTAGGCGCGGGCCAGATCCGCCTCGGTTTCCCAGTTTTGCGCCTCGATTAGCCCCTGCAGTCCGGCTCCGTAGGCCCCTGGTTTGGAGCCAAAGATGCGCAGCCGCGCCCGCTCTGCCGCTTCTGAAGGCGGGATCCCTTGCTCCTGCCAGTACTGGGTATCGGCCAGCACCTGGGCCCGCAGGGGGTTGTCGGCTTCCGGTTCTTCCAGGGCGGCCACGGCCTGCACAGCCCGGTCGAAGAGGGCAATCAGGTTGGGAAAAGCATCGCGAAAGAAGCCGGAGATGCGCAGGGTTATGTCCACGCGGGGACGGCCCAAAGCCGCTACAGGCAGAATCTCAATATCCACCACCCGTCCCCCCTCCCAGCGGGGCCTAACCCCCAAGAGCGCCAGCGCCTCCGCCCAGTCCTCGCCGCCGGTTCTCAGGGTGGCAGTTCCCCAAACGGATAGGCCCAGGTGGCGGGGATATTCCCCCTGCTCTTGCACGTAGCGCTCCACCACCCGCTCAGCAGCCAGCGAGCCAACTTGCCAGGCAGTGGGGGTAGGAATGGCGCGGATATCCACCGAGTAGAAGTTGCGCCCGGTGGGCAACACCTCCACCCGGCCCCGCGTGGGAGCGCCGGAAGGGCCGCTGGGCACATAGCCGCCATTGAGCCCGCGCAGGAGATTTTCCAGCTCCTGGGGTGTTTGCTGCAGGCGGGGGAGCAAGTCCGTCTCGATCCAGCGCAGCACCTGGCTGGCCGCCGGCCCCGGGGGCGGATCGTAAGGGATCCCCTGTAGCCGCTGGGCAATCCAGAGGCGGGCCTGGGCCTCTAGGGCAGCTACCCCATCTCCGATGCGGCGAAAGTTCTCGCCCATAGAGCTGGCTGGCTAATTCCTCAA
>NZ_JANSJA010000203.1:0-6476 GCF_047462335.1 Synechococcus sp. H60.1 | reverse complement strand
TCCACCAGCCCTTCGAGCCCTACGAGCAGATGACGCCCCAGCAGTTGATGGAGTCCCTGCGTTCTTCGGGTTAGCTTGATCCCTATCTCGACGGCAGCTCAAAGCGAGGTAGTCCATCCAAGACAGGCTGGATCCCTGCTGGGATCTGCTCATGAGCAAGAGGATAGTGATAGTTGACCTGGGCCAGCAGCCGTTTCCACTGCTCCGAATTGAGAGCTTTGACCAGAGAAATAGACGGCTCTCCCTTTAACTCATAACCTGACTCGATTAGTTTGAGGGCAACGTTAGTTGCTGCTGTTGCCAGGACTGAGTCTGCCATTCCATAGTCTGGCTCTGCGGATACAATCAGGGCATAATCCTGAGGGCTTGGGCTAAGCAGAATAAACTCCAGTAAGAGCTCCAGACTGGAAATAGTTGCTTCCTGGAAACTGGGATCCCAGTTTGGGAAGAGAACCAGGTTAAGTTGGCTAAGGTAAATTTCTGAAGTAGCAGTATCCAGATGTTCTTCAAGAGGGCTAGTTTGCCCAGAGTTGCACCTCAAACAAGCTTTACTCTGTTGAAACCTAAGGCTTAGGTCAATTCTCTCGTCTTCCGTGGTGAGTAGTGTATGACTAGCCTGTTTTTTGCTGCTGCTAGTTAGGTGTAAGATGGAAATAGGGGTGTAGGGTAGGTAAGGCTCAACAAATAAACTGCGCTTTGGATCCCACCTCGGTAAGCCATAGTGGCAGGTCCAATTGCAGTAAGCTGGCAGAAGTTCTGTTTCCTCCAATAAACCGTCTAGGTAGACGGCAACGTTTAAGGCAAGCTGGTCAGTTAGAACCGAAGGTCTTTTGGCTAAGGCTTGAGCAAGGCGAAGATCCCAGAAGTTCCAATGCGGAGCACTATAAAGTAGTGCGAAAACACCTGCGTTGAGAAGAGGATAAGTGTGCAGATCATCAACATTTAGGTTAGGAAAGTAATGCCTATAGGCTTTGGATAGTTCGATTAAGTGTTCTTTTGATCCATAAAGTAGTCTGTTTCCTCGATCAATCTCTGGTACGATGGCCAGGCCTCTTTTTTTACTTCCCTGAATGAGTAAGTCAATTCCAAACCATTCTTGAACCCAGGCATCTGCATCAAGCCAGATATAAACTTCATAGCCTGGAAAGTACTTAGGAAGGTGCGGTCGAGCCAGAAGCCCTCGCAAGTATAAGGGTGCATTCTCAATACCAGGAAACGTGTATTCCCAGTCCGGCTCAACAACATAGTTTACGTTTTCCAAAACCCAGTTTATTTCTTCAAGTGAGCAGCCTAGGTTAAAGAAGCCTATATCGATTAATTGACCTTGCGGCTTATATCGAATAGAAAGAATCGTTCCTTTAACCAGGTCAAAAAAATGAGAATCAGCACCAGTGATAATAATTGCTGAGCTCATAGAGAAACACACCTGCAGAAAGCCTAAGCTCGGTTAACTTGCTAGGCTACTCTACTTGATCGCAATTACATTTAGGCTAATGGGCTCGCCTAAAAAAGACATGTCACTGCAATCATTAAATAAGCCAAATTTATCAACCTTACGAATAATCCTGAAACCTGCTTGAGTTAGTAACATAAACAGGTACTCCCAAGAGAAGCCAACCTTGTGGTAGTCATATTCATCAGTTTGTCCGCCAAACATCATGCGCATAACTCTAAATCGCTCCTCAGGCGAGACTCCTTCTCTCAAATAAAGACGACAAAGAGTAGGCAGATCAGGAACGCTGATCATCAACTCGCCGCCAAAACGCAAAACTCGATGCCACTCTTTGAGAACAATTGGAAGTTCTCGAATGTAATCAAAGTGCTCTAGGACATGGGAAGCATAGATGGCCTCTACGGAGCCATCGGCAAATTGACTGAGATCCTTAGCATTTCCCACGTAGTCGACGTGCTCCCTTGCCTGAATATCCAGGATCTTCCAATCGGGGTGAGGTTCTTTACCTCCAATGTGAAGGCGGATACGCTGAGTAGACCTAGGCTCAGCTTGATTCTCTTGCAAAGGCGGAACAGATTCAATTAGCTGATGCTTGTACGCAAGATCAAAGTATACCTTCTCCATGGCTCTGGCTAGGCGCTCTGGATCCCAAATTATCGATCTGTCATAGGAATCTCGAATGGTTTGCTTAGCTTTTTTCAGGAGTTCTGGATTATTGGCTAGTTGGATCCCACGCTCGATAAACTCTTCAATTGACCAGGCGATACAGTCATCAAGACCTACATTCTTGAGTAAGCTGTAGCTCATTCGACCAAAGTAGTGCCTACCGACTAAGGTCAGCACCGGCAAGCCCATATACAAGGCTTCCATTGTATGAGTGGCCCCTGTGTAGGGAAATGTGTCTAGCATCAAATCAAATAGCCCTAGCTGACCACGATGTAAGCCTGTGTATTCTGTTCTTGCTAGGAAGCGAATTCGATCCTCGACTCCCAGTTCTTTAGCTCTTTTTCGATACATCTCAATCATTGACGGAGCTTCCCCCTTGCCTTTTACAACCAGTACGGCATTGGGAGAATTGAGTAAGATCCTCAAATGAGCTTCTACACACTGGTCATTGCGCTTATATGCATGAGCAGCTGTAAAGAGGAGAGTATTTTTAGGGGTAATGTTCAGCGTTTGAGAAAATACTTGATGATCTTGAGGATCTACGGCAAGTTGGCTAACAGCAGCATAAGCAGGCAAGCGAATTAACTCCTCCCGGTAGTCCTCTTTCGCCTCATCCGGGAGTAGATAAGGATCAACAAAGAAATAGTCTAGAGTTGGTAAGCCGGAAGAGTCTCCTCCCAGCCAGCTACACTGAATAGGAGCACAACGATATGCCATAACATAGTTGCTAATTCGATCTGTCAGCGAGTCAAGATGTACAAGAATGTCAAGATTGTCGTCTCTTATTGTTCGCAGAATCTCCTTTAGACTTGTGTTTTTGGGAAACTGACGGAAATAAGCCTTGTGGAGGAGAAAACTTTGATAAAGAGGATCTGAGGAGAGAATTTCTTCCGTCGCTAGGCCCATTAAGTAGTAGTAATAGACTTCTATATTCTCAGTATCGTGGGATGCAAGTATTTGTTGAGACATTAGGCCTACAGAGTGACTCATAAAACATATACCCAGGTAGCCAACTCTCAGCTTTCGAGGGCAGGAGCTGCGATGCTGATTTGCTAGGTTTTGGGATCTGCTACTGAAGCTATCCAGATCTAAGTTTTCTCGGTAAGATAGAAGAATAGAATAAAGTATGTCGGCAGAGATCTGAGTTAGCTTTCGTATAGTCTTTCTATCGTCGCTAACATAGTTGATAAAAAAACAGACTGAAAACATAAGAGCGCGAGCAAGACTCTGAATATTGTCGTTTACAGGTTCTTGGTTAATTAGTTTCTCCTTTATAACTTGTAAACTTTCTAGTGGCCACAAGCTCAGGAATCTGTCAATAATAAGCTTTACCTTGTCTGTGAGAGCTGCTTTGGCAAACAAGGCCATTGCGTTCTCTAGAAGATAGATGAAGTTAGCAGATTTCTCTTCTTCCTCTGAGGCAAGTGAAAGTAGTTTTTCTGCCACTACTGAGTACCCCAGACTTTTCGATTCTTCCATCAGCCTATAAATGAGCTCTATCCCGAAGCCGGACAGCCAATCTTTCGATGTGGAGAGTGCTTTATAGGATTCAGCCCTCTCAGGAAGATAAATCTCCGAGAGCAAGGATAGCGCCGCCATAACCGAGCGACGCCGTGGCTGAGGCATTTTCTGGGCAAAGACTTCTAGGAGATCAAAGAAGACCTCCAAGTATCCTTCGTCCAAGAGATGGCGGGCAACATCCAGGAAGGCAATTTCTTCCGATAGGTCGACAATTTCTGGCCCAGAGCTTATACTCTCAGCTACTGCTGACGCATAGGTGAGGATTGCCAACTCATCTTCTCTCTTGATGGCGTCGTAGAGCAAGAGTAGATTATTAGACTTCTGCAACGGATCTAGCTCAAAGACGAGCTCTCTTATCTTTAATGAATGATTGTAAACGATCTTCGAGTGGTGAATGGGTTGCTTGCCGGCTAAGAAGGCTATTTCTCGAGCTGTCTCGAGCATGAGCGAGATCAGCTTTTCTCGACTAAGCAAAGAAATGCCTTCCACTCTCAGTAAAGCGTTGTAAAGAGGATAAACCTTTCTGGGCTCTATGTACAGAAGTTTACGGATTGCTATTTCTGTGGCTTCTTGTAGTGTTCCCGGGGCATTCTTCCAGTCGGTTCTGAAGTCAGGGTAGATAACTTTTGTTAGCACCTGTCCCCACTGCAGAGGGGAAAGAACATCGGCATAGGTTCTAGCCCAGTCTTGAAAATCCATTTCGGAGCGGGCAAGGGCAGCTCGCCCTCGAGCAGCAACCTCTTCTAAGGTGAAAGATTCAGGAAGTGGCATTGACTCAGGAAGGCACTGGGACAAGTTGGCCTCATTATGCCATAGCCCTGAGCTGAGGCGGTTCAAGGGAGTCGACCACACACGGGGATAGCTTGGTGGCCCCGCACTCAAGTGCGGGGCGGAAAAGCCCGTAAGCAACTTGAGTTGCTATCCCTTCGCGCCAGCGGGCCGGAGGCCTTAGCAAGCACCTACTACGGTGGAAAACCCGACCAGTGCAGAGCGTGGGGGCGTTGCTCAGCAAAGTAAGCAGAACCTTAGCGCTTTGCTCTAGGGAACTGTGTAGGGGCATCTTGACAGCACCTTTATGAGTCCGCGTGTGGACTGTGTAAGAATCCCCCGACTTTAGTCGGGGGAGTGTCAATTGCCCGTAGCGTGAGCCTGTTTCCAGCTCAACCTTCGCACCGTGGGGGGCAGGCTTCCCCGTGGGTAAGACTGTAGCTGCTTGGAGAGGAAGGTGGCTACCTAGTTCCCCTTGGCAGAATCCGGGAGAGGCCAACGAGAAGAGCTCGGCAGCTCCGCCTGCAGGGCCAATAGCCGAGGGCGGGCTGGGCACTCTCGGCAACGTTTACAAAGACTTTGTCTGGGGGATGTTATGAACTCGAGCGGGGGTGGGTAGTCTAGTAGTGTCAACAGAAGGCACAAGCGAGCCTTCCTCTAACTCTCAAGGGAGTAACGAATCATGAGTGCAAAACTGCGCCACTCTTTACTTCGCGCAAAGCTCTCTCAGTTCTTGCTTTCTCGCGCCAAGGGCTTCACGCTGATTGAGCTGCTAGTGGTGATTGTAATTGTAGGCGTCTTGAGCGCTATTGCAATTCCCCAGTTCCTGAACCAGATCCGTCGCTCTCGCGTGGCAGAAGCCCAGGCTGCTCTGACCGATGTTTCTCGTGGTGCTGAGGCCTATCGGATGGACTGGACTCAGTATCCTACGGCATATGAAGTGATTGGCCGTGGCTGCGATTCTCAATGGTGTGGTCCCACCAAGGATAAGTACCAGAACGATCCTTGGTCTGCTCCCAACTACGGCGCTCCTGCTATGTCAGTGGATGACCCCGCTCAGCGCGGCTTGATCATTGCGGTTCTTGGTAATACAAGCGTTAACCCTGCCTATGTGAACGCTGGTGGCTACCCCATCCTCTGTGAGATCGGCCTTGGGCGGGGTGAGAAGATGGTAGCTACCGGTGAATACTATGTCGGAAAGTCTTGTAATGTTTTCTCTGACCAAGATTCAGGGGTGACAATAGAAGAAGACGGGCTGACGCTGGATCCGTTCGGTGAGGGCGATGAAAGTTACGATCTGACAGATTCAACTGCTACGACTTTCGAGCAGCAACAATCCGAGTAACCCTAAGTCAAGGCTAAGTGACTATTTTGCTCCCTGTGACTGGGGAGCTTTTTTTGGTATCTTGGCAAGTCATCAGAGGGTTCTCGGCTCGCAAATGATGCTCTCTGGATTGCCATCCTAAGCAGCGTTTCTGGAGATCTGTGAGGTGCAAACACAAGCTCAAACCCTACCGCGCAAAGCCGGCGCAGGAACGGGGGTTCTTCCTGGTGGAAGTAGTGACCACTGCAAAAAGGGTTGTCAGGATGTGTCTAATTTCTCACTTAGTCAGGTTTGGAAAGTTTGAGGCCCAAAATAGCTCATCTCACCACTTTATGGTCGTTTCAAACGAGATTGAGACACCTTTGCTGCCGATCCAAGGGCTCGACGCCGCCAGCCCGTTTGCGACAGCGTTGCGTAGCAATAACGATTTAGGGAGATGTTTTATTGCTATTTGAAATAGCAGAGCTACCCATGGCTGATCCTAGGTTGAGGGTCAAGGGATCCTTTCTCACTTGGCCTGACTTCTGTGGCTAATCTATAGAGACCAGCAGAGCTAGTTGACCAGGGAAGAGGGCGAGGGATGGAGGTACTGAGACCCTAACCAGGCTTGAGAGGGCACAATAAAGATAAGATTTCCTCTTCCTGTCTTTGGTCAGACAATGCCGAGACGAGGTAGAAAACAGAGGGGACTTCCTTTCCGAGAAGCCAAGACAGCCCTACAGAAGCTGGATCTGGAGCGTATCG
>NZ_JANSJA010000202.1:0-715 GCF_047462335.1 Synechococcus sp. H60.1 | reverse complement strand
GTAACCGCCTTTGGCGGGCGGACTGTCCAAGTGTGGAGTTCCCCCTTCGGGGGGATCCCTAGAAATTGGAAACACCACCAAGCGGGTTGAGGGGTGGGCAAGCCCCTTTAGGGTTCCCCCTTCGGGGGGATCCCTAGAAATTGGAAACCTCCCAAGTAGGCCAAAATGACCTTCGTCGAATAGCAGATTGTTCCCCCTTCGGGGGGATCCCTAGAAATTGGAAACTTGAGCGCCAGGATCTCCTCCCCGAGGATATCCGAGGTTCCCCCTTCGGGGGGATCCCTAGAAATTGGAAACGTGGGAAAATGGCCGATTAGGCCATGCAGAATGGCAATGACTGTTCCCCCTTCGGGGGGATCCCTAGAAATTGGAAACGAAAACCCGGGTACCAATTTGGGCAGAGATCGTGAGAGTTCCCCCTTCGGGGGGATCCCTAGAAATTGGAAACTGTTTTTCTCTCTGGACAGGCCCACTAGGGCCTCCACTCGTTCCCCCTTCGGGGGGATCCCTAGAAATTGGAAACTCGATTCAAGCGCTCGGCTGATAATGGGCACCGTGAGTTCCCCCTTCGGGGGGATCCCTAGAAATTGGAAACCAGAGGCCTCCTAGCGGGGGAAACGGCGACAGTGGCGTGTTCCCCCTTCGGGGGGATCCCTAGAAATTTGTTAAGATATAATTCCGGGATGGGGGTTGGGGGGGAGAAGGATTGCCCGGG
>NZ_JANSJA010000201.1:0-6569 GCF_047462335.1 Synechococcus sp. H60.1 | reverse complement strand
TCAGGCCATCTATGTTGGAGCATTTACGCCTTGACCGCGCTCGCAAGCTGCTCTCTCTCTTTGGCGAGCCAGTGATTTTCCACTGCCACCACTACAACCTATTTTTGCAGCAGACCATTGAGGATCCCAACTGGATCGATGGGGTGAGCATCCTGCGCACGGCGGCTCAGGAGATTTTCTACAGCTTGCTCCAGGGCGCTTTTAAAACCTTGGGAGTGCAGCAGGCAGCGGAGCGGCTGGCGGTGGCGTGCCAGTTGTTCGGCTTTCTCGGCTTGGGGCGACTGGAGCTGCAGGCCAGCCCCAGCGGCGGCGAAGCCCAGCTCACCCACTCCCACTACGCAGAAGGCTGGCTGAGCAAGTACGGGGATCAGGCTAACCGCACTCGTCCCATTGATCATCTAGCCGTGGGCTATGTGGCAGCGGCGCTGGATGCCACTTTTGGCGAGCTGGGCAGCTACACGGCAGAGGAAACGGAGTGCATGGCGGTTACGCGCAAGGATCGCTGCGTGATCCAGGCGACTCGGCTGCCACGGCCTCAGGCTTTGGTTCCTAGCCCCGGCATGGGCAAGCTCATCGAACGTCCAGCCGATCTGCCCAAGCCGATAACAGCGGTGGACTACGACGCGGTCAACGAAGCTCTGTGGAGCCTGCCTTTGGCAGGAGATGAACGGGGGCAGATTCGCGCCTTCAACGTGCTGCTCACGCGCATGCCTGCCAATTACTGCAACCGCATCCAGTACCGCTTTTTGGAAGAGCTGAAAGCAGTGCAACCCGGTCTGCAGCAGGTGGCAGAGGATCTAATTCGCGAATCGGGCCATGTCTGTGTCTTCTACACCTTTGGCAACATCATGGAGTCCCTGGAGTGGGAAACCCTTGTGGGGCCAATGCTGGAAAAGGATACCGACTGGATCCACGGGGCCTATGCCGTAGCCAGCAGCTTGGGGTGGGGTCGTTGGCAGGCTTTGGAGGTGGTGAGCGATCATTCCTGCCGGGTGGCTATTGACGGCAACTACGAGACCAACTACTTTTTGGCTTCCTACCCACGGGCAGATTATCCGACCTGCTATTTTGCCCAAGGGGCGGTGCCGGCGCTGATGAATCTGGTTTACAACGGCAACATTCAGCAGAAGCCGATTCTGGATCAAGTCTTCTACAGCCGCCTCTTCCAGCGGGGTGGGCTGTTTTACGGGAAGGAGACCAAAGCCAGAGAGAAAGGGGATCCCTGGTGTGAGTTCTACGCCGAGCGGATTTAGGGATCCATGCAGCTGCGCATCCTGAGGCGGCGAGAGTGTGGAAGGGGCTGGGCCACAGACCTGCTGCTGCCGCGCTGCCTGAGCTGGCCGGAGGTGGAAGAGCTGGCGCAGGAGATAGGGGCCACCTGCCGCTGTTTTCAAAAGCAGCTGGTGTGGTTGGATCTGCCGGCAGGGCGAATTACCGCTTCCTTGCGGGTGCCTCGCCTAACTTTGCGGCTCTACGACGCCGCTGTGGAAGCCCAGATCCTGGAGCAGCTGCGCCGCTGGCTCGACTCGGCTGCTGCGACAGAGGGGGCGGCTTTAGGCCAAAGCAGTAGCCCACCTGGCGCACAGTGTGAATGAGGCGGGGTTGGTGCGGATTCCCCTCTAGTTTTTTGCGTAGGGAGAGGATGTGGGTATCGACGGTGCGGGGGTTGGCGGTGGAATCGGGCCAAGCCCGCTCCAGCAGCTCTTGCCGCGAGAGAGGATCCCCATCGGCCTGGATCAGCACCATCAGTAGGCTAAACTCCTGCGGGGTGAGGTCGATGCCTTGACCGGCCAGGGTGACGCGCCGCTGCACCAGATCGATTTTCAGATCCCCATACTGCAGGAAGGTGGGGGGAAGGCTGCGCCACAGCCGACGGGTCAGGGCCTGAATGTGGGCATCCAGAAGGGGCAGGCTAAGGGGCTTGGTGAGGTAGTCGTCTGCGCCTGCCTCCAGCCCAGCGATGATGTCGGCTTCGGATCCCCGTTGGGAGAGGAGCAAAATCAACACATCGCAATGGCGATGCGCCCAGCGGCATAGTTGGAGCCCGGCACGGCTGGACAGCTCCGCATCCAAAATCAAGAGGTGGACAGGCTGCTGTTGCAGCAGGGTTTTGGCCTGGCGAATGGTCTCCGCTTCCCAAACCCGGTGCTGCGCCTGTTGCAGATGCCAACCCAGCAAGCTGCGCAGATGAGGGTTGCCTTCTGCCAGCAAGATGTGCAAAGGTTGCATGGCTACTAGGTTGGATCCCGCCCTCATCATAGACAGCGGGCCACCTTCGGACAATGTGGTTCGCCCGCTACCGGTTGGACAACCCTCTATCCAGACCATGGCCGATTCTCCATCCCCTATCTCCGAACGTAAGCAGGATCACCTAGACATTGTTTTGCAGCAGGACGTCAACGCCAAAGGGATCCGCACCGGCTTTGAGCGCTTTTTCTTCGAGCATGTGGCGTTGCCGGAGCTGCTGCTGCCGGAGATCGATCTCAGTTGCCAGTTTCTGGGAAAGCGCCTGCAGGCCCCTCTGCTGATTAGCAGCATGACCGGGGGGACAGACACTGCCCAGGAGTTGAACCTGTACCTGGCGGCTGCCGCTCAAGAGCTGGGCATTGCCATGGGGGTGGGATCCCAGCGGGCAGCTCTAGAACACCCGGAGCTGGCCCGGACTTACCAGGTGCGGCAAGTAGCTCCGGATATTCTGCTTTTGGCCAACCTGGGCGCTGTGCAGCTCAACTACGGCTATGGGCTGGAGCAGGCGCGGCGGGCGGTGGAGATGATCGAGGCAGATGCGCTGATTTTGCACCTCAACCCACTGCAGGAGGCGGTTCAGCCCCAGGGGGATCGCGATTGGCGCAACCTCTATTGCCGCATCGAGCAGTTGGTGAACCAGTTGCCGGTGCCAGTGCTGGTCAAGGAAGTGGGCAATGGTCTCAGCGCCCAAGTAGCCCGGCGGCTGGCCGAGTGTGGTGTGTCCGCCCTGGATGTGGCCGGGGCAGGGGGGACGAGCTGGAGCGAGGTGGAAGCCCATCGCCAAAGGGATCCCCTCAAGAAACGCATTGCCCACAGCTTCCGGGACTGGGGGATCCCGACAGCCTTGGCTCTGCTGGAAATCCGCCGCTTCCTGCCCAACCTGCCTCTGGTGGCCAGCGGCGGCATCCGCACTGGCATCGATGCAGCCAAAGCCATCCGCTTGGGGGCCGATGTGGTCGGCATGGCCGCTCCCGCTCTCCACGCCGTCTCCCAAGGGCGGGCCCAGGCGGTGGTGGACAGCTTCCGGGCCGTAATCGAGGAGCTGAGGATCGCCGCTTTTTGCACCGGATCAGCCAACTTGGCGCAGCTACGGCAAGCGGCTTTGCGCTGGCAAGATACCTGGGATCCGCTGCCCCCTGTCGGGGAAAGGGGTTGAAATCAAATTCCCAGCACCTGCCACAAGCTCACCTCCAGCCCTAGGGCGGCCAGATGGTAGGGCCACTGCAAACTGCGGCGGGCAATTTTGCCGGTGAGGGCCCACGACAGGAGCAAAGCCAGGATCAGGGTGGATCCCTGAAGAAACTGGATCACCGCTGGGTGGGCCTGCCACAGCACGGGAAGAGCGGATCCCGTCTGGAAGAAAGTTGCCCAAGTTACCGGCAGCACCTGGCCTGCCTCCGTCAAAAACAGGGGCCAATAGAAGGCCAACGTTCCTCCCAAAACCAGCGGCAAATAGCCGTAGATCATCTCCGCAAAGGGTCGGGGTCGCGTCCCCTGGCCTAGCTTATAGGCCAGCCCCGCCAGCCCCCAGGCTGCCAAGGGCACGAGGCTGGGGAGGCTCAAAGCCAGCAAGGCAGCCCCCAGGTGGGGCCAAAACTGCCGTAGATCCCAGCGCAAGCCCCAGCAGGAGAGGCGCTCCGCTATCTGGGGCAGGCAATGGAGATAGATGCCCCCCAGCAGCAACAGCAACAGGGCAGTTTCAGAGGTGCGCGGCGTATGGGTAGTCCACAGCTCGATCCCAGGCGGGCGCAGGTTGAACTCCACCGAGCGATGGGGACAAGCCTTGAGACAAGTCATGCAGAGGACGCAATCTTTGTTGTCTTGCAGTTGCGCCGGATGGGAGTAGAGAGGACAGCCTCCCGTCGCCATGCCTTCCCCTTTCTCGGGCCCACCTTTGTAGCACTGGTAGGTGGTGCATTCTGCCGAACAGGTGCCCTGCTGGGCCCGCAGCTCTGTCATCGAGAGCTTGGCATAAAGGCCGTTCATGCCCCCAATCGGGCAGAGGTAGCGACACCAAAACCGCCGCTCAAACACCAGTGAGCAGACCACCGCTCCGGCGGTAATCAGCAGCAGCAGCCACCCCGACAGGTAAGCCGTGTTGGGCAGATCCCAGATCTCCTCCCACAGGAAAATCAACGCGAACCCGGCAAACAGCACCCAGCCCCCCCAGCGCTCCGCCGGCTGTCGCGGCCATTTCCGCAACTGCCGCGGCCAAAGCCACAAAGATAGCCGCTGAACCAGCTCCCCGTAGATCATGAAGGGGCAGATGGCGCACCACACCCGCCCCAAAAAGGGGAACACCAGCAGCACCACCGGCCACCACCAGGCCCAGAAAAGATTCAACCCCACATTGTGGGCCCGATCCTGAGGCCCCCAGAAGAGGAGAAACACCACCAGCGTGTAGAGAGGCAGCACCAGGCCGTAGTTGAGGCGATCCGGCCACCAGGGACTGCGCAGCAGGCGGCGCAAGCGAGGATAGGCGTTGAGCAGGTTGAGGCGAAACCGCTTGCCTCGAGGCTGGGAAGCCCAAAACACCTCTTCCCCCAACACGCTTGCCCCCGCAGCCTGCACCACTGCCCGCTCAACCAGGCTGCGCAGCTCCCGCGAGTTGCCGGGAAAGTCGTAGCTCTGCAAGCGGCGCAGCGCCTCCGGCGAGAGCTTGGGCTTGGGGATCCCCCGCCGGCGGCTGTAGAGGCTGAGAAAATAGTCGGCCATGGCTTTGATATCGGCCTTGCGCACCCGCAGCGGCGGCACTTTGATGGCCATCACCCAGGGGTCGAGGGCGGGGATGGGCCGTTCTGACACCATCAGCAGACGACAGCGACAGGGGCGCTCCTCTCCCGGATCCCCTTCCCCCCGCTGCACAGGGGTGTAGGATCCCGTCTCCAGCAGGCGCAGCAACTTGGGCATCAGCTCGGCGGGCAGCTCATGCAGGTTGTTCAACAGCAGCGTGCCCTCTCCCAGCCACTCCAGCAACCCCGGTTTGCCCCCCGCCCGTCCGAACAAGTCTGCCCCACTGGCCTGCAGGGCGCTGCAATCCACCTTGATCATGGGCTGGCGCCGCCGCGGGGATCCAAAATGGATCAGGGCGGCGACGTTGTCTTTTTCCAGGCCCGGCTCCCCAAAGATCAACACCGGCTTGCTGCTCTGGGCTGCCTCTTTAATCTGCTGCCGCAGGCGCACCGCATAGCGGCTGGAGCCGACGATCCCCCGCTCCACCTTCGGCACCAGGTAGGGGCGCAAAGCCACTTGCCGCTCCTGCTCGTAGCTGAGGCGCTCTTGAGCCTGGGCCAGAGCCTCGGCCAATTGCCCCGAGTGCTCTGCCAGCCAACGACGTACCACCGCAGCCGGGATCCAACCCCGGATCCCTGGGGAAACGGCCACCAGATCCCGCCGCAGCGGCTGCTCCGCCAGGACTTCCCCCAGATGAGCCACCGCGCCAGGCAGCAGGTTGAGAACCTCCCCGGAATGGGGATCCCGTTCTTCCCAGCGCCCCTCTAGCAAAATCTGGATCCCAGCCGGGGTGGTTCCTGCCTCCGCCAAAACCTCTCCTTGGCAAAAGGGTTGCTCCTGGAGGTGCTCCGCCAGAGGATACAAGCTCTCCAGCGCCAGGCTTTGAAACAGGGTTTGCCCCTTCAGCCACTGGGCACGCTCAACAGGGGTCATCTGAATGCGCTGGATACTCCAGCGTCTATACGGCGGGGAGGGATAACGCTAATAGGCTTGGCATGACCCAAGTCCTGACTATCTCCTGCAAGCTCAAGGTGTCTGCGTCACAAGCCGCCAAGCTGGATGCGACCTTGTCTGCTTTTGCACAAGCACTCCTCGCGCCCGCGGGCCGGAGGCCTTACTGGGTCAACCAAAACACGCCAGAGAATATAGCCAACCTTGTCAAGCTCCACTTCTTATGCTATCGCGAAGTCCGTGCACGGTTCGGGCTGTCCAGTAATCTCACTCAACAAGTGTTCCGACGGTTAGCCGGTGCCCGCAAGCTTGCCCAGCAGAAAAACCGTCCCGTCAAGGCGTTCAAGTCTGGCTTTGTTACCTACGATGCCCGCATCTTCTCTTTCCGGGAGAGGGACTGGACGGTGTCGCTGACCACCGTTGAGAGACGCGAACGCTTTGAGCTGGATGTTGGCTCCTACTAGCGGGGCAGGCTCACAGGCTCTCATCCCAAAGCAGCCACGTTGGTCAAACGCCAAGACGGTTCCTCCTTCATCCAGATTGGCGTGGAGTCTGAGGTGCCGGAACCGGAGCACGCCGTCAAAACAATGGGCGTGGATTTGGGTAGGAGGGATATTGCTCATACCTCTGAGGGGGAT
>NZ_JANSJA010000200.1:0-722 GCF_047462335.1 Synechococcus sp. H60.1 | reverse complement strand
GAGGCGCTATCCCTCCCCACCCGGGTGGGGAATCCCGCGCCTTACGTTGAAATGGGCTGGGGAACTCCCGCCCACCCAGATGCCCCCGCCCCCCTGTCCTAAAACTCCCGTCCTCGCCCAAAAGCCAGCACCTCCTCCACCCCCAGGCGGGGTTTGCGCGGCAAGTTGCCCGCGGCGGGGTAGCCCACTGCCAGCAGCATCACCGGCACGTAGCGGTCGGCAATCCTGAACTCCCGTTTCACCCCCTCTGGGTCAAAGCCAATCATCGGCCCGCTCACCAAGCCCTTTGCCTGGGCCGCGATCATCAGTGCCATGGCCGCCAGCGCCCCGGAGCGAATTGCCTCATCCCGCGCCAAGGCAGGGTTGTTGGCGTAGGTGGCTTGGGCCATGTTGACCCAGCTTTCCGCCCGTTCCGGAGGGAGGATCCCGGCGGCCACAGCCCTTTGGACAATCTCAGGCAGCTTCTCATAGCCTTTCAGATCCCCCAGGACAATAAACACCACCGCCGCATCCGCCACCTTCTGTTGGTTGTAGGCCAGGGCCTTAAGGCGCTCTTTGTCCTCGGGAGCCGTGACAGCAACAAACCGCCAGTGCTGGATGTTGAAGGAGGAAGGAGCTTCCGTGGCATAGGCCACCAGCTCGCGGATCTCCGCTTCCGATAGAAGCTGGCTGGGATCGAACTTGTCAGCGGAGATGCGCGCTTTTATGGCAGCTAGAGCGTC
>NZ_JANSJA010000199.1:0-6625 GCF_047462335.1 Synechococcus sp. H60.1 | reverse complement strand
AAAATGTCCTGCTTGAGTAACTGGGCCAAGCGCTCCAGGCCCTTTTTGACCTGGCGGGAAACGGTAACGGCACTGATCCCCAGCCGCTCTGCCGTTTCTTTCTGGGTGAGGTCGTAGAAGAAGACAAATTCCAAAATCTGGCGGGTGCGTTCTTCCAGCTTGGCTAAGGCATGTTGCAGACGGATGCGGTCTTCTTCAGCCAGTTGAAAGCTGCGGTAGCGCTGATCGGGAACGACATCTCCCAACGCAACACTGTCTTCCTCAGTTTGAATCGGGGCATCGAGGCTGAGCAAGAGGCTGTTTTGTCGAGCCAGCTCCATCTCTCGCCATTCCTGCTCCGTTAGTTGCAAGGCTTCCCTCACCTCCGCCTCAGAGGGGGGACGGCCCAACTCTTGCCGCAGGCGCGCAATCACCTTCTTGGCTTGCCGCTGCAGAGTCACCCAGCGGCGTGGGATCCGCATTGTTGGGCTTTTGTCTCGCAGGTAGTGTTGAATTTCTCCGCGAATGTAGGGCATGGCGAAGGAGCTGAAGGCCAGGCCGCGGGTAATATCGAAGCGCTCGATGGCTTGGATGAGCCCTATGCATCCCACTTGCACCAGGTCGTCGTAGGCCTCATTGCATTGGCTGCGCCAGTGGTGGGCTTCTTTACGCACCAAGCCCAGGTTCATTTCCACCAGCCGGTTGCGCAGGGCCGGATCCCGAGTCTGGTGGTACAGTCGCAACAGTGCAGCAGTTTGAGCTTTAACATCTTCATGTTTGGATGCCATAGACGCACCCACAGCTCGGGATCCAGAATCGCCAATACTCGCTTTAGTCAAAGATAGGGGAGCCGCGGCTGTCGATGGCGTTGGCGGCTCGGAGGCGTCGAGAGAAGACCGCTGAGGAGCTGTTAGCATAGACAACTACTTTTTTTCTTTTCTTTACTTTTTGAGCTGCAGTCATTTAAGACCCGATCAGTACCCAAACAACTCAAAGGCGGCGGATGCCAGGCGAAACCAGACTTCCCCTGGAACCAACCGCGAAGAAGCTTGCAGGCAGACAGTATCAGGTTGTGTCCATGAAAATGCTACCAGATGTTAAGAAGAACACATCCTGCCCCCGAGATTTGCCAGGAGCTGGAGTGTTCTCAGTTTGCTCAGGTTTTTCGCTGTAAGCAACAGCATCTCTACGGAAAATCAGCGGGTTTCCTCTGCATTGGGCGGAGCCACCAGATTGCTGTTGCCGGCCCATCCTCTGGAACTCAGGACGCAGACGATGAGCAACTAAAGTTGCTTACGGGCTTTTCCGCCCCGCACGAAATACGGAGCTACCAAGCTATCCCTCCGTGTCGGTTCCAAGGCCGGAGAGGGCTGTCAGGAAGGCCGTAAAGCTCGGCTCACTGCGAATGAGGTCGAAATAGGGCTCAGAGGAGAGCAAGGGGCGGTAGCGCTCCGGCTGCAGGCGCAGGGCTTGCTCCAAGGCTTGCAGAGCCTGGGGCACCTGACCTTCCCAGGCGCAGCAGCAGGCTTTGGCGTAGTGGGCCTCGGCATCTTCGGGATCCATCTGCAGGGCCCGGTCAAAACTCTGGATGGCCAGCCCGTAGAGGTTTAAGTCCATCAGCACCAGGCCGCGCTGCACCCAGATCTGAGGGCGCTGGGGATCCTGGGCCAGGGCGCGGTCGTAGCTGTTGAGAGCTTCCATCCAGTTGCCCAGGCGGTGGTGGGCAAGGGCGTGGCCGGCCCAGAGGGAAGCCGATGCGGATCCCAGTTGCAGGGCCCGTTCATAGCTGGCCAGGGCCTCGGCGTAGCGCTCCAGGTGCACTAGGGCCAGCCCGCGACTTTGCCAAACCTGGGGATTGCTGGGGTTAATGGCCAGGGCTTTGTCGTAGCTAGCTAGGGATCCCTGCCACTGCCCCAGCGAGGCCAAGGTTAGCCCGTGCAGATACCACGTTTCCGAGCTATCGGGGCGGAAGGTGAGAATCTGCTCGTAGGCGCGCAGGGCCTCTTGGTAGCGGCCCAGTTGCCGCAGTGTGTTGGCCTGGTTAAAGCGGGCCTCAAAAAAATCCGGCTTTAGGTGCAAAGCCCGCTCGTAGCTGGCCAGCGCTTCCTGGTGACGGCCGAGATCGTCCAGTAGAGAGCCGCGGTTGTTCCAGGCTTCGGGAAAATCTGGCTTCAGCTCCAGGGCACGATCGTAGCTGGCCAGGGCAGCTTGGGCCTGCCCCAGGTGGTCGAGGGTGGTGGCGCGGTTGTACCAGGCAATGGGATCCTGGGGCCGATCTGCCACCGCCTGTTCGAAGGGCTGCAGTTGGGCCCCCTGTTCCACCGTAAGGGCAGAGAGGTCAACCGCCGTTGCCGGCCAAACAGTTGTCGAGTCTGGGGGAGCAGCCTGCTGCTGTCGTCGCAGCCACCAGGCCCAGCCGCCGGCCAAGAGCAACAGGCCCACCCCCAGCAGCAGCACACCCACATCGCTCGGAGCAATCGCAAACGGCATGACCCACTTCCTTGCCGCGCGACTCTACATCATCACCAAAAACGGCAGGGGATCGCTGGGCCCTGCCGGCGAGATCAGCTCGATGCGTTTTTCGCCAGGGTAGGTGCTGGGATCGATCTCAAAAGTTACGGTCAGTGCCTCGGCAGTGGCCTGCACCGGCCCTTGGGAGCGCCCTAAGGGATCCCCGAAGCTAACCCGGATCCCTTTGCCCGCCGGGCTGACGCGGATCTCCGTCACTTGATCCAGATGGGATCCCTCCAGTGTACAGACGATAACATCGCCCACAAAGGCTTCCAGAGGCCATCCCCGCCGTACCTGCGGTCTTGACATGCTCGCCCCACTCCTTGGTTATCGACGGTTATCGACGTTGCCCTTGGATCCCTTGGCCCTGCTGCGTCGCCCGCGGTCTTGGATCCGCTAACGCCAGGCTCAGGGCTATCGAGAAGGGCTACCTGATGTTTAGCCCAAAGTTCCCGGCATGACAAATGGCCGCTGACCCTGCGGGAACAGCCCCAATCCAGCCCTCTTCCAAACCCGAGGAATCGGGGACGGTCAGCGTGGCCGTTCCCCGCACCAACCAATCGGAAGAGGAACCAACGCTCACCAGCCGCGGCACCTCTTCCAGGCTATCGGCCACGGCAAACAGCACCCGCCCTCGCGCCTGGGGATCCCAGCCCAGCAGCTCGGCATATCCCAGGGCCGGCGGTGGCTCCCAAACCTGTACCGGCGGGATCCCGGTCGAGTCGGTGGGCAAGGGCCAGATCACCGCCCGATCCCAGCTCAAATCGGTTTGGAACCAGCCTGTGTACTCCCGCGCCAGCAGAGTGTTGTCCTGCCAGGCCAGAGGCAGGATCATGGCAAAATCCAAGGGCTCGGCGGGGTCGTACACAGACGCTGGAGCTTGATAGATCACTTGCAAGGCTTGGGTACGAGTGTTCTTGGCAAACAACACACTGGTCAACCGACTGGCCTGAGGGGTGGCCACCAAATCCAGCCGCGTGTACACCTGCCACTGCGGATCCGGTGCCGGCAGAGGCCGGCTGCGCAGCAGGCCAATCAGCGTACACTGCCGTTGCCGCGCCTGCTCCTGCAGGGCATACACCCACTCCCACGGCACGGCCAGCGGCGGAGAAGGGATCCCCTCCGCAGCCGCCATCGTCGCCAACAGCAGGGATCCCATGGCCGCAGACAGAGCCCCTCTCCACCACCGCCCCTTTCGCCAGACAGAAGCTGCCATCGTCACCCAACCTGCGGCCAGGCCAAACTCTCTAGCTCCCCTCGGCCAAGCGCAGTTGCACCGAGCGGCCATGGGCGGGCAGCCCCTCCGCTTGTGCCAGAGCTTGGATCGCGCCAGCCACCTCCTGCAAAGCTGCCGAGCCGTATTGGATCAGGCTGGAGTACTTCAGGAAGGTCTCTACCCCTAGAGCTGAGGCGTAGCGAGCCGCCCCCGCCGTGGGCAAGGTGTGGTTGGGCCCGGCCAGGTAGTCTCCCACCGCCTCTGGAGTGTAGTGCCCCAGGAAGATTGCCCCCGCATGGCGAATGGGATCCAGCAGGGCCCAGGGATCCGCCACCTGCAGCTCCAGGTGCTCCGGCGCGAACTGGTTGGACAAGTTGACTGCTGTCGCCAGATCCGGCACTACGGCAATGAGCCCGTAGTTGGCCACCGCCTTTTCCACCATCAGGCGATTGGGGTGGGTCTCCAGTTGGGCCGCCACCGCCTGCTGCACCTGTTGGGCCAACTGGAGATCGGGGGTGAGGAGAACGGCCGCCGCCAGGGGATCATGCTCGGCCTGGGCCAGAAGATCGGCGGCAACATAGAGGGGATTGGCGCTCTCGTCGGCGATGATCAACACCTCGGAAGGCCCTGCCAGCGAGTCGATCCCCACCGTGCCGTATACCAGCTTCTTGGCCAAAGTCACGTAAATGTTGCCGGGGCCGGTGATTACATCCACCTTGGGGATGGTCTCGGTGCCATAGGCCAGCGCCGCAATGGCCTGGGCCCCGCCGACGCGATAGATGGTGTGGATGCCCACTTCTTGGGCGGCCACCAAAATAGCCGGGCTGATCCCCTTGCCCCCCAGCCCGTCCGATCCCGGTGGGGTCACCATGACAATCTCGGGCACCCCCGCCACCTTGGCCGGAATGGCGTTCATCAACACAGTGCTAGGATAGGCGGCCCGCCCTCCTGGAATGTAGAGGCCGGCGCGGTCCACGGGGCGGTACTGCTTGCCCAAGACAATCTCAGGGCCGGGAAAGCTCACCCAACTGCTGGGCACCCGCTGCCGGTGAAAGGCTTCAATGCGCTGTTTGGCCAGGCGCAGGGCCGATAGCAGTTGCGGCGATACCGCCTGGTAGGCCGCCTCCAGCTCCGCCCCCGAGACCTTCAGCTCCGCCACGCTCAACTCCACCTGGTCAAACTCAGCCGTGTAGGCCAGTAGAGCGCGATCCCCCTGACGGCGCACTGCTTGCAGGATCTCCCGCACAGTGGCCTCACGGTGCAGGTTCTGGTCAGCCTGAGTGCGCTCCGAGATCCGTCTAAGCTCGGCTTCAGCCTCGGTTAGCTGGGTGACGATTCTCAGCATGGCAACTCCTTCGCCTAGCGTGCCGTAAGCAGATGGTAGCGAGGGATCCGGTGGCATCGCGGTAGCAAAGCAGATCCTCACTCCACCGGTTCGTGGTGGCCAGAGGAGCCATCCTCGGTCAGGGATCCCGTCTGCACCTGGGGTGATCTGCTATGGTCATAGCTTAGCCTGGATTTTCCGCGGCCAAGAACCGGCCATGGCGCTTTGAGGACGCTGTTTGAAAAGCAGCTTCCTCTACTTTTACCAGCGCAATTCAGCCGATTTGATTAAATTGCGAAAGTCGTGGATCACCTCTTCGCAGCGGCGGAAAAAAGCCAGTACCCAGTCCCGCAGCACCTTTTGTTGAGATTCGTCCAGCTCCTTGAGGGTGCCCCGGTAGTGGATTTGGCCGCTGCGCTCGATCTCGAACTGGTTGAGCCACTCGGCTGAGGATCCCTGGCGTTCCACCACTTCCTGCCGCGCTGCCTTCCAATAGTTGACGATCACTGCCTTGCCCAAATAGCCGCTTGTGATCTGGCAGAGGCGATTGAGAGATTGCACAAAGACATCCATCTGCATGCGGCTGCCTGTCGCTGCCGGCTGGGTTGCCTCCTCCCTTGGTGTGGGCTTCCCTTCTGCTAGGGTGGAGCTGGGTTGGGTAGGGTTCCGGACGGCCTCCGCCTGGCTGGTCAACAGGCGAAAGGTGGCCAGGCCCTTCGGCGTATCCTGTTGCAGCTCGGCTCGCAGGCGGTTGACGGCCAAGGTGTAGACCGGCATCACCAGCTCGTCATTGACCGCCACCAGCAACACCCACTCCGGCCCTAAGGGGTAGACAAAGACTCGTTGCTCGGCAAACTGAAAGTCAAAGTAGTCCAGGCCTGGGGGCATGGTCTGCAAAACCTGAAACAGCCCTTCGGCAAGGGCCTGCTGCTGCCGGCTGTCCAAGTTCTGAAAAGAGCGGTAGAAAAAAGGGCGGCCTGTCCGACTCAGGAGCGCCACCCCCATCACCCCCCGGATGGACAAAAAACTCTCGAGTGTTTCCTTCTCCATGCCCCTCAGGAGCCAACTCGGCCAACACAGCAGAGTGGGTCGGTAGCCCCGTACTTTACTTTAGTGCGGGGCGGAAAAGCCTTCGAGCGACTGGAGTCGCTCGCCAATGCTCGCCAATGTTGTTATGCTCGCCAATGTTATTATGATGTTGTAATCTTAAGTCAGCACCTACCCCGGTGAAAAACCCGGACAGTACCGAAAGCCAGTAAGCAAGCGGAACCTTGAGGCTTTGTCTCTAGGAACTGTCTAGGGGCGTCTTGACAGCGCCTTTACGAGTCCAACTGTGGACTGCGTAAGCCTTCCCCAACTTCAGCCGGGGGAGTGTCAAAACTCCTACGGTGGCTCAGATTAGCCGAGGCTGGTTGGCTACAGCCCATGACTACAGTCTTTGCCAATCCTTGCCCAGTACAGAGCTTTCCAGCAACACCGACTGCAGCCGCTGCAATTACCCTTTGCGTAACAGGGATCCCTCTCGTCTGCAAAAAAAACCTGATGAAACTCGAAAAAGCTGCGGCAAGGAAACTGCGGCTGTTATTTTGCAGTCA
>NZ_JANSJA010000198.1:0-725 GCF_047462335.1 Synechococcus sp. H60.1 | reverse complement strand
TCCGGTTCATTTCCCGTTGAATTTCGTCAATTTCCCGGAAGGGATCCCAGCGAACCAGAGGCATATCTATCCACCTCCTAATCAGATTTTGGTTAACTTTTGGTTAACTTCTCTTTAAGCTTTACTCACAAGGCTTTAGCCTAGCCTCTGTACATTAAAATAAGCTTTCTGGCTGGCTCCAGAGGTCGAGTTTTCTGGAAATCGGTTGGGGTATTTTCTCACCCAAGAATCAGGAGAAAGCTCTCAGGAATCGCTGCGCTTGGAGAGGTGATGGGATCTTGTCTGCAACCACAGACTTAGACCGGTAGCCACCATCACCAACAGCCCCAAGCCGTTTAAGAAGGGGTAGATGGCCTGCAGATCCAGCGGCCCCCACTGCCCTTTGTGGATTTGGATTAGCCAGTAGTAGTCCAAGTTGCCGTTGAGGCGGGCAATTTGGTAGAGGGATCCCGTTACCACCGTCACTACCAGGGGCAGGGCCAGGAGGGGAGCCAGGGCGCGGTGGATCTGGCGGGTGAGTTTTCGGGACAGGGCCATCAGGATTTCTCCAAGGCTAGCAAACCATGCTGCCATGGTATCAGGGTGGCCCCTTTAGGAACGGATCCCGAGGACTTCCTCCAGCTTGGGCATTTGTTCGCGGGGGATGATCCGCCCTTCGTCCTCAAAGCCGGGGATCTCGTGGAAGTTGAGGTAGCGGTACAGCTCGCCGGCAAAGGGCTGGATCT
>NZ_JANSJA010000197.1:0-29202 GCF_047462335.1 Synechococcus sp. H60.1 | reverse complement strand
TTGAAGATTTGCCAGCCTGCGGGAGACCTCTAGACACTGCGGTTTCGACCTGAAGAGGGATCCCCGCTGCTTTCGGGGCATTTGAGGTCGGCCAAATCGTTGAGGCGACGCAGAATACCCCACCCCTGCAGAGCTTCCAGCAGGGCTTCCCGGACGACAGCCACGGTTTCTTGGTCAAGGGCGAGGCGGAGGTAGTCCACCGCTAGCCGCGTCTGCTCGGCATCCAGGTATGGCATCAAGCTCTGCAGCCGACGCACGCCCAGCAGCCGTCGGTAGGAGTCGGGGGAAGCAATGTCGCTGAGATCTCGCTCCAGTTGGGAACGCTGCCGCTCCTGGCGGCGGCTGAGCCACTCCCAAAACAGCAGCGCCAACAGGGCAAAGGTGGCTAGCCCTTGCAAAATGGCGCCCGTGGCCAGCCAGCGCTGGCTGGATTCTGCCCAGATGGAAACCACGATGTAGGTGCCCAGGGTGGCACCTGCCCCCCCGACAACAGCAAGCAGCAGGGAGCGATCGGCTTGGCGAAACCAGGCTTGCAACTCCTGCCAGCGGCGGCTGAACTCAGGGCTGCGCGCAGCATACAGCCCCAGCATTGCCCCACTGCCCACAGCTAGAGAGAGAGCTAGCCGCCAGTGCCAAAAAGCCAGCCCCGCCAAGGCCAAGCCCGACAGGGCCAAAACCCGCCATTGCGGCCCCGAGAGTAGCCACAGGGCCACCTGGGATCCCCTCTCCACTGCCCCTTTCTGAACCCGCTGCAGATACTCCCGCCAGGATCCCTGGCCGGAAGAGGGGCGACCTGACCGATCCTTCACTGTCGGTAACTCCAAGACTTCGTCCCATCTGGCCCCTGCCAAGGTGGCAAGACAGGTCAACGCTTCCTAACTATGTTCGCTTCCTAATTATGTTACTAATCATGCTCTGCCGGCAGAGCCGAGGTAGGCTTTCCACCCTTGAGTTTGCAACTGGGCGTTTTTCTCTTGCACCGCTTGCTTAAGGCTTTCCCGGTAGGCCAGCACCCGTTGTTGCAGAGCGGGATCGCCGCTGGCCAAGATCTGCACGGCCAAGAGCCCAGCGTTGTAGCCATTGCCGATGGCCACGGTGGCTACTGGGATCCCTTTGGGCATTTGCACAATCGAGTAGAGGGAGTCCAGCCCCTGTAGGGATTGACTAAACACCGGCACCCCAATGACCGGCAGAGGAGTTAGAGACGCCACCATCCCCGGCAAGTGGGCTGCCCCGCCGGCGCCGGCAATGATGACGCGGATCCCTTGAGTATGGGCGCGGCGGGCAAAGTCCACCATCGCCTCAGGGGTGCGGTGGGCGCTGAGGATCTGCAGTTGGTAGGGGATCCCGAACTCCTCACACACCTGGGCAGCGGGTGCCAGGGTGGGCAGATCCGAATCGCTGCCCATTACGATAGCGACGAGAGGGGAGACTTCCATGAGCGGCTGGCCCGTCGTAGTCGATCCATGATCGCATAACCTAGGCCGGTGACGACCGGTGGCGGTTCGGCCAACAGCAGAGTGGCCGCTCCCTCATCCAGGCGGCGCAGGCTGGCAAAGAGGGCGCGGGCCGCCAAGTTGGGATCCGGGCCCAGACATTCTAGGGTAAAGGTGACCTCAGGCCAGTGGTGGGAGAGGCTTTCTGCCAGCGGTTCTGGTTTGGCGGCGAAACTGAGAATGCCTAGGTGCGAGTGGCCGGTGGCCAAGCGCTGCAACTGTTGCCAGTCCTCGGGCTGAAGCTGGGTAAAGGCAGTGGGCAAAAGCCAGAGGGGCTTACCGGGGGCGTAGTGGCTGCTCAGTTGGCCGGGAGCCTCTGGCCTCTCCTTGCGGTCTGGGGCAGGGGGAGAGCTGAGGGGCAAATTGAGGTGGGATGCCAAAACTTCCTGTGGGATCCCGCCGGGGCGCAACAAGGTGGGAGTGCCGTCTGGGCTGAGCTTGAGGACTGTCGATTCCACGCCTACGGCACACTCCCCCCCGTCCAAGATGTAAGGGATCCGCCCCGCCAACTCGGCGTAGACAGCCTGGGCCGAGGTGGGGCTGAGGCGGCCAAAGCGGTTGGCGCTGGGGGCAGCCAAGGGCACCTGAACTGCCTGCAGCAAAGCCTGGGCTACGGGGTGGGCCGGCACCCGCAGGGCTACGGTGGGCAAACCGCTGGTGACCAGATCCGGCACCTGCGATCCCTTAGGTAGCACCAAGGTCAGCGGCCCCGGCCAGAAGGTGTTGACGAGGGATCCCAGGCGAGCGCGAGCGGCGGGAGTAAAAGCCGCCAGATCTACCAGCCAGCCCTGCAGTGCCTCCAGATCCAACCCAGCCGGCAGATGCAGGATCAGGGGATCGAAGCGGGGGCGCTCCTTGACGGCAAAGATCTTGGCCACCGCCTGCTCGTTGAGGCCGTGGCCTGCCAGGCCGTAGACCGTTTCTGTAGGCATGGCCACCAACTGGCCCTGCCGCAGCGCTTCAGCCGCCAGGGCAAGGTGCTCAGGGGTGGGGGGGAGGATCTGGGTTTGCATGGGAGGGGATTCAAGGCCCTGCGGGCAACGAGAACGGGTTTTGCCGGTCTCGGCCTCAGGGCTAGCTTCCTTCTTCAACGTGGGTGTGCAACACCTTGCCGCGCAGGGTCTTGCCCAGCCAGGAAGTAGCTTGGGAGTGAGAGCGGAGGGTAGCTGCTGAAACTGTCCAGGTATGGGCTGGATCAAAGAGCACCCAGTCACTGCCGGGATCCAGACAGGGCGGCTCCAACCCCAGGCAGCGGGCCGGGTAGAGGCTGAGGGCCGACCAGAGCTGTAGCGCTGTTAGCAATCCCGTCTCCACCAGGTTCTGCCACAGCAGCGGCAAGGCCAACTCCAGGCCTATGGCCCCAGGAGGAGCCTCGGCAAAGGGCAGGGTTTTCTCCTCGTAGGTGTAGGGAGCATGATCCGTGGCGATGCCCAGGCTGCCGCTGCGGATCCCGGCAATAAGGGCCTCCCGGTCGGCGACGTGTGGCAGAGGAGGCAGCAGGCGCAGGTTGGGATCGTAGCCGTGCTCCAAGACGGCTTCCTCCGCCAAGAGCAGGTGCATCCAGGTGGTGCTGGCGGTAACTGGCAGCCCCTCTGCCTGGGCCCGCTGGACAAGCTCTAGACTGCGGGCTTGGCTAAGGCGCATCACATGCACCGGCGCCGGCGAGGCAACGCTGCGCATCACTTCTAGGAGGCGGGCCAAGGCGGCAGTTTCGGCACTAGTTGGGATCCCCTTCAGCCCTAGGCGCAGGGCCCACACCCCCTCGTAGAGGCTGCCCGAGCCCGCCAGGGTGGGATCCCAGGCCCAAACCAGCAGTGGTTTATTCCAAGGCCGCAAATACTCCAGGGCCCGGCGCAACAAGACCGGGGAACCTGCGGATGATGTGCTGCTAAAGGAAGTGGCAAAGCCAATGGCTCCTGCCTGGGCCAGCTCTCCCCAGGGGTTGGCGGTCTCTCCCTTGTCCTCCAAACTCAAAGCAGCCCAGGGCAGCCAGCGGGAATCCCCAGGTCGGCGGCGGTAGCGGCCCACCTGCTCCGGCTGGTTCAGCACCGGGAAAGTCGCCGTTCCCGGCAGGGGGGCAGGGAGAAGACCCACTTGGGTAAACCCCCCTGCCAGAGCTGCCGCCCCTAGAGAAGTGAGGGTCTCGCGGCCGGGGGAGAGCTCTTCGTTAGTGATCTCGCCACTGTGGGCGTACAGATCTATCAAACCTGGCCCCAGCACCCAGCCAGTAGCATCCAGGCGGGGGATGTCGGCAGGGATCCCCGTTGGCTGAGTAGCCCGGAGGCGGCCCTGCTGTAGCCACACGTCGGTCACCTCATCCCGCTGTTGCCAGGGATCCAACAGGCGCACCCCACGGAGGCAGAGATTGAGCAGGCTCAGGTCGGCAGGGAAGGTGGATCCCATCTTCCACCTCGCTAAAGTGCACCCGCTGTGGTGCAGTCGAAAATCTGGCCGGACAGGTGAGTGGTGAGGTTCAACACTTTGAGAACAGGAGCGCCGTCCTTGCCGTCGGGGTAGTCGATAACGGTAATGCCCCCATTGCCCTGCTTGAAGATCCAAAAGGCGTGGGGGGAAAGGTCGAACAACTGGCAGATGATCGCCTTGTTGATGGCGTCGTGGGCCACCACCACGGCCGTGCCTTCGGGAAATTGGGCGGCGGTGATGGCCAAAATCTCTTCCCATGCCGAGCGCGTGCGATCCCACACTTGGTACAGGTTTTCCCCGTTGGGCATTTGCACCGTGGCCGGATCCCGCTGCCAGCGCTCCAGCTCGCCTGGGTATTCGGCTTCCACCTCGCTCTGGAGCTTGCCCTCCCAATCGCCGTGGCAGATCTCCTGCAGCTCCGGCATCGGGCGCAGGATCAGGTTGGGGTGGTTGCTGCAGATGGCGTCCGCCGTGGCCCAGGGGCGCTTCAGCGGGCTGGAAAAAGCCAGGTTCAGCGGCTGATCGGCCAGAAACTCCGCCACCCTAGCTGCCTGCTCCTCGCCAGTGGCGTTGAGGGGAATATCCCGCTGCCCCTGAAAGCGCTGCTCCCGGTTCCATTGCGTCTCGCCGTGCCGCACCAGCAGGATGCGCATCCCCCGCTTGCGTTTGGGCAGAGGCTGACCCAGATGGGCAGTGATATTCAAAGATTCCAGTTGTGGCGGCGCCCCCAGGCCCTGGGGAAAGTTGAGAACGCTGATGGCGCAGTTATCTTGCCCAAGACGGTGGTAGTGAACCGGCCCCAGGCCGATGGCGGTGCTGACCAGGGCGCGGTTGATGCCGCTGTGCCCGACGACGAGAACGTTGAGGGGATGCCTTGGATCGGTTCCCCGATCAGAGGAGGTGGGGGGCGCTGACTTCACTTGCTCGGCCAGCAGTTGCCAAAACTCCTGCGCCTGCTGCCAGAGATCCCGCACCGGAAGGCGCCCCTCCAGCTCTAGCTCGTCGGGACGGTGCCGCCATAGGTGGTAATCTTCTGGGTATTTCTCCTTCACCTCGGCAAAGGTCAAGCCCTCCCAGGCCGTCAGGTCAATCTCCCGCAGGTGCTCGCTGATGGACAAAGGGATCCCCGCTCGCTCCTTGAGAATGATACGGGCGGTGTCGAGGGCACGGGAGAGAGGGCTGCAGTAGGTGTAATCCAAGGGGATCCCGGCCAGAACCTCAGCTACCCGCTGTGCCTGCGCTTCTCCATTGGGGGTGAGGCGAGAGAGATCGGAGCGGCCTTGGATGCGATTTTCGACGTTGAAGGTGCTCTCACCGTGGCGCACGAGCAGGATGCGCAGGGCAGGCTGAGCCATTGTTTGCACGGACTTACTCAAGAACACCTTCTAGAGTATCGCCTAGAGTATCGCTGTTGGACTGGGCTTGCCCTGCCAGTGGGGTTCTTTCTAGGAGTTGGGATCCCGGATTCTGGCCTCAACAGATCGGGCGGTCAAGTTTTCAATTTTGACCGCGGCAAGATCGTGGAAGAAAACACCCCCCAAGAGTTTTTCAGCAACCCCCAGGAAGAGCGTTCCCGCCTTTTTTGTCGCAGATCCTTTCCCACTAAGGGGCTGGGCTTAGAGAGGCGCAAGCCGTGCCAGAAAGGCTCCCTCCGGCTCTTGGTAGAGAATTTGTCCCTGCCAGCCGTGGGCGTGGGCATAGCGCAGCAGGGTCTCCGGATCCACAAACAGCCAGGGAAAGGGATCCCCGCGCTGCCCGTTGTACTCGGCCACAAAGTTCACCACCTTGGCTTTTACCTCGCCCGCCGCTTTCAAGTCCTTCCCCTTCTCCCAATCCTCGGCTTCAGAATCGGCTGAACTTTCTACCTGCGGCAGATCCGCCGAGCCGCCATCTTCCCTGAGGTCGCTTAGATCGGTGGAATCCACAAGCAACTGGCCGGTAGGCTGAACCCAGTGGCGGGCCAAGGTTAAAAAACGCTCCAATCCCGCCAGGGATCCCACTAGGCCGACGCCGTTCATCAGCAGCAGCAGCGTATCGAAGGGCTCCTCCGGCCCCTCCCAGGAGAACAGGTCGGCGGCAATGCGGCAGCGCACCCCCCGTTCGGCCATGATCCGCAGCGCCACGGGGGAGCGATCCAGGGCGGCCACAGCCAACCCCTCCTCCTGCAGCAGCAGGCTGTGGCGGCCTGTGCCGGCGCCAATGTCCAACACGCGACCGCGACAGAGATCCAAAGCCAGGGCCTCCACTTCTGGCAGCTCCTGGGTGAAGAACACCTCCGGCGAGACCACCTGGGGCTCCTCTGCCAGCGGGATCCCCTCGGCGCTGTAGGCGTGCAAGCGCAGGGAGCCCCTGGCCTGGCCCCGGTGCCAGTCCCACAGGGCTTGTTCGAGCGGATCCTGAGGTAAAGGGTTTTCGACAACCTCTATCATGGGAAGGGAAAGCCAGCGTCTTGCCCCGATGGCCATCGTCGCATTGCTTGACGCCGCCGCTATCGTCCTTTTGCTGATCGCTGCAGGGGTTTGGGCCCCATCTCTGCAGGCCAACTGGGAGACTGAGCCCCAGCGTACACCCAGAAGAGCCCTCGGCAACTCCCTCTGTTCCTGTCTCCATTGTGGAGCACCTGGAGCGCCAATACCGCAACAGCCCTACCTACCGGCCCGATCCTTCGGGTATGCTTCAAGAAATTCTTGAAGATCCTTGAAGAGAGGGGTTCCAGGAGCTTCCTGAAGGTGTGAGCAGTACCCCTGCTGCCCGGATTCTGCTGTTGTTCTCTTCTTTAGGGCCCATGGTTGCCAAGTCTCCGCCACCCATCGTCTACATTGCTCTGGGGCTCCTGCTCCTCTGGGGCGGTCATCGCGCTTGGCGGGCGGGCTACCTTCGCTGGCCGCCAGGGATCTCGCTGCCGCGAGTGTCGCTGCCAGGGTTGGGCAGTAGGGCCCAGGATCTGCTCTTAACCAGCGGCGAGCGCACCCTCTTTGCCGATAGCAGCCCCGCCGCCGTGGCTGCCGCAGAGCTCATCCGCCAGGGCAATTTTGGGGCGGCGATCCCGCTCTTGGAGATGGGGCTGCAGAACAACCGCAACGACCCGGAAGCGCGCATTTTTTTGAACAACGCCCGCGCCCGGCAACAGGGCAACCCCTTGAGCTTAGCCGTGGTGGTGCCCATCTCCAGCAACCCCAACCGCGCCAAAGAGACGCTGCGGGGCGTGGCCCAGGCCCAAGAGGAGCTTTTCCAACAGGGGGGCCTTGAGGGGCGGCTGCTGCAAGTGGTGATTGCCGACGACGGGGATAACCCGGAGCGAGCGGCGGCAGTGGCCAAAGCGCTGGTGGGCCAGCCTGAGATTTTGGGGGTGATCGGCCACAACGCCAGCGATGCCACCCTGGCGGCGGCTGAGATCTATCAGTCTGCCGGCCTGGCCATGATCTCCTCCACCTCCACCAGCACCCGCATCAGCCTGCTGGGGAACGCCATCTTTCGCACCGTCCCCTCCGACCAGATTGCTGGCACGCAACTGGCCCGCTATGTCCTTAACAAGCTGCGCCTGCAGAGGGTGGCCATCTTCTACAACCCCAACAGCGCCTATAGCACCAGCCTGCGCGACGCCTTTGCCTCCACCCTGACCAGCGAAGGGGGGATTGTGCTGGCCACCTTTGACCTAACAGCCGCCGATTTCAACCCCCAGGCCAGCCTCCGGAGAGCACTGGAGCAGGGATCCCAGGTGGCTTTCTTGGCACCCACGGCTTCCGTAGCCGAACAAGCGCTGGCCGTTGCCCGCCAGAACGCCCTCCTCGGCCAACCCCTTGCCCTGGTGGGGGGGGATGTGCTCTTCAGCCTCACCACCCTCAAGGAAGGGGGAGCAGCGGTGGAGGGCATGGTGGTGGCGGTGCCCTGGCATCCCGATCTTCTCCGCAGCCGCGGCTTTGCCCAGAAGGCAGCCCAGATGTGGGGAGGGCAGGTGAGTTGGCGCACCGCCCTGGCCTACGACGCCACCCGTGTTTTTCTCCAGGCTATTCGGCAGGGATCCCCCAGCCGCAGCGGCATTCTCACTGCCCTCGGCGACTCCAACTTCCGCTTGCCAGACGGCGCTTCCGGGGAGGTGCGCTTTTTGCCCTCCGGCGACCGCGATGCCCCCAACGTGCTGGTGCGCATTGAACGGGGCAACCGCTCCGGCACGGGCTACGACTTTGTGCCTCTCCCCTAGGGATCCCGGCAAGCGCTACAGTAGGGGATGCTCTCAACTCTCTTCATCTCCTCAGCTCGGATGGATCCCATGCCCAGCCGGATCACCGCGTGTTTTCAGGCGCTGCGCAGCCGCGGCGAAGCCGCCCTCATCCCCTACCTCACCGCCGGGGATCCCGACCTGGAAACCACCTTTGAGGCCCTGCAAGTTTTGGATCAACACGGCGCCGATCTCATCGAGTTGGGGGTGCCCTACTCGGATCCCCTGGCCGATGGACCCGTGATCCAAGCAGCAGCTACCCGCGCCCTCAAGCGGGGTGTTACCTTGGGTGCCATCTTGCAGGGCTTGAGGTGCCTCTCGCTGCGGGCCCCTCTCATCCTCTTCACCTACTACAACCCCATCCACCAGCTCGGCCTCCCCACCTTTGTGCAGCAACTGCGCCGGGCCGGCTGTGCTGGCTTAGTCGTCCCCGACCTGCCCCTGGAAGAGGCCGGATCCCTGCGGGAAGCAGCGCAGGCAGAGGGGATCGACCTGATCCTACTGGTGGCCCCTACCAGTCCCCCGGAGCGGATGCGCCGTATTGCCCAACAGTCGAGCGGCTTTATCTACTTGGTCAGCACCACCGGCGTCACCGGCGAACGGGCCACCCTGGAGCAGCGGATCCCGGCCTTGCTGCAGCAGTTGCGCCAATACACCTCTCTGCCGATTGGGGTGGGCTTTGGCATCTCCACCCCCGACCAAGCCCGCCAGATTGCTCTCTGGGGAGCCGATGCCGCTATCGTGGGCAGTGCCTTCGTGCAACGGCTGGCCAAAGCCCCCACTCCCGCCCAGGGGCTGCAACAAATCGCCCACTTCTGCCGGGATCTAAAAGCTGCTCTGCAAGGAATAGGTACCCCCGAACATTGACTGCTTCAGTGTGTGGGCAAGAGGCTTGCCTTTATCTCAAAACAAGTAAAACGAATGTTTACATTTTGTTACTACCCTCGCCGACCGGTTTCCGGCCTGCTGACCCAACAGAGCCAGAGGATTGGCGGCCAAGCAGACACTCTGGTGCCTGTTTATTTGTAAATCTTCACAAAACACTCATCCCTCCCACGCTATAAAATTGACCTGGATGCTCGGCTGTCTGAAAGTCGCAGAGGTTCTTGACTTGTCTCAAAATCTGGGGCTTCGGTGGGGGTAATCTGCTCCACAGGATCCCCGGTTTTTGGGGAAACGGGATCCCACAAGAGAGCTTGGGATTCGGCTTTTGAGAGGTTCAGCCAGTCGCTCATCGCTTTTTGGAAAGACCAGAAGGAGATCCATCATGCAAGACGCCTTTACCCGGGTGATCGCTCAGGCAGATGCACGCGGTGCTTTTTTAAGTGATCAAGAGTTTGACCGTTTGGCGGCTTTGGTGGCAGAGGGCAACAAGCGCCTGGATGCGGTCAACCGCATGACCAGCAACGCCGCCCAAATCGTGACCAATGCGGCTCGTTCCCTGTTTGCCCAGGAGCCGGATCTGATCGCCCCTGGCGGCAATGCCTACACCAACCGTCGCATGGCTGCCTGCCTGCGCGACATGGAGATCATCTTGCGCTACATCACCTACGCCACCCTGGCGGGGGACAGCTCGGTGCTGGAAGATCGCTGCCTCAACGGCCTGCGGGAGACCTACATTGCGCTGGGGGTGCCCACCAGCTCCATGGCCAACGCCATTGCGGCCATGAAGAAGGAAGCCCTGGCCAAGATCATGGATCCGAACGGCATCACCCCTGGCGACTGCTCGGCGCTGCAAAGCGAGGTGGCCAGCTACTTCGACAAGGCGGCTGCCGCCATTGTTTAAGTTGAGGGTAAGTTGAGGGTTGAAGGCGGTCGTCTCTCTTTAAAGCTCCCTGAGATCGTCTAGATCCCTTTTTCCGATAGGCAGAAAGGCATCCCCCACTTAAAGGGGTGCCGGCTGCTCAACTAAGACTTTTGCTAACAGTCAACGCATTTAGGAGTTGCAAGGTGAAAACTGTCATTACCGAAGCGATTGCCGCTGCTGACAATCAAGGGCGTTTTCTCAATGCCAGCGAGCTGCAGGCCGTTAATGGTCGTTACCAGCGCGCTGCTGCCTCTCTAGAAGCGGCCCGTGTCCTGACCCAAAACCAACAAACGCTGGTGCGCGAAGCGGTGCAGGAAGTATTCAAGCGCTTCCCCTACCTGACCCAGCCGGGCGAGATGGGCCATGGCGATGTGTTTCAGGCCAAGTGTGCCCGCGACATTGGCTACTATCTGCGCTTTATCACCTACTCGCTGGTTGCAGGCGGCACGGGCCCCCTCGATGAATACTTGGTGGCTGGCCTGCGGGAGGTGAACCGCTCCTTTAACCTCTCCCCGAGCTGGTACATTGTGGCTCTGCAACACATGAAGAGCCGTGCACTGGGCATGCTGAAGGGCCAAGCAGCCAACGAGGCAGCCATTTACTTTGATTACGCCATCAACGCCCTTAGCTAAGGGATGCCAGAGTAGAGATCCCGTTTTTGGGGGAGCGATCTCTTTCTTCGTCTTTCAATTAAGTGCCCCTATAGAGCAGGCAGCAGCCCAAGTAAAGCTGAGCCGGTCGTTTCCAGGTTTTCGGCACCGCGGCTCTTCTCGAGCCGGCTAGGTTGCCTGCCTGCTTCCCAAGCGCTTGTGCCTGGGTACAGCTCCGCCTCTGGAGGTGGCTTTTGGGGCCCCTCTGGTGTTGAGGGGGTTTTTGTGCCCAGGTGCTGCACAAAGTTGAACTCGACTCGGGGGAAAGCGATGTTTGGTCAAAGCACCAGCGGCCCTGAAACTTTGACGGAAGCCGGTAGCCGGGTTTACAAGGTTGAGTACACTGGCCTGCTTAACCCGCCCGATGCTCTGGCCACCTCTGCTAAGGTGCGTCGCAGCACCATGAGCACCACAGTTCCTTACAGCCGGCTGTCTGCCGAGATGCAGCGCATTCTGCGGATGGGCGGCAAAATTGTGCAGGTCACTGCTCTATCGGTGGCCCCTGCCCAGAGCAACGGCGCTGCTGAGTAAGGGATCCCCCTGCTCAACCGCAGTCATTGGCAAGGTGGCCTCGATTCCATGGACGGCTCTGCAAGGCTTCCCATGACATCCAACACAGCGGTGCTGCCCCAGCCGCTCACCTGGGAGCAGGCAATAGCGCGGCTGCAGGGGGATGATCCCCAAGATCGGTATTATGCCGCTTGGTACTTGGGCACGGTTCGGGATCCGCGGGGCGTGGAGCCGCTGCTGCTGGCGTTGCGAGATGAGCGGGATCGCACCGCTTTGGGGGGCTACCCGCTACGGCGCAATGCCGCCAAAGCCCTCGGGCAAATTGGCGACGTGCGGGCCGTGCCCGGCCTGATCGAGGCACTTGCCTGTACCGATCTGCACGTGCGGGAAGAGGCTGCCTACGCCCTGGCCCAGTTAGGGGACAGGCGAGCGGTGGATCCCTTGCTGGCCTTGCTGCAGTCGCGGGAGCAGGAGCAGCCCTGGGAAGCCTTCATCGAGGCGCTGGGCCAGCTCGGCGCCACCGAGGCCGAGGCGGCGATCCGGCCTTTTTTGAGCCACCCTTCGGAGCGGGTGCGTTCGGCAGCTGCCTGGGTGCTCTATCGCTTTACGCAAGCCGAGGAGCTGATCCAAGTTCTGGTGGCGCTGCTGGCCCACCCCAATTTCAGCCTGCGCCAAGCGGCCCTTTTCGATCTGGCAGAATCCGGCTGGGTGGCAGGAGCGTCGCTGTTGGCGACAGCCGATGTGGCCCTTAACCTGCGCATCAACGCTCTGAAGCGCCTGTTCGACGTGGCGCTACAGTTGGGGCGGGTGCCGCCGGATCGGGTGGCAGCGGCGATCATCCCGCAGCTGGACAGGCTGTTCTAGACGTGGAAGGGCTTTGGGCCCTCCCCCGTGTTGGCTCACTCGAATGTTTTGTTCTTTACCTTACCTTCGGCCTGTGGGTTGTCTATGTCCTCTTCCTCGGCTGCGCAAGTGCTTCCTACTGCTGTGGCTCAACTGGCTGCTGAACTGGAACAGGCCACCTCAGCCGAAGAGCTGTTGCGGGTGGTGAGAGCGCTGGGATCCTTGGGCCACGTGGAAGGGATCCCCCTGCTCATTCGCGCCTTTGGCTTCAACCGCCCTGCCGTGGGAGAAGCCGCCCTGGAAGAGGTGCTGCGCTTCGGGGAGGCAGCGGTACAGCCTTTGCTGGCCAACATCGATGGCTTCGACTATGGGGCACGCGCCTATTCGGTGCGGGCATTGGCCCGTATCGGCCACGGGGATGCCTACCCCTTTTTGGCGGAAGCCATTGTGGCGGACTTCGCCCCCAGCGTGCGGCGGGCGGCAACCCGTGGGCTGGGGCGGGTAGCTGCACGGAGGCCTCTCTCCGACCAAGAGCAAGCTTTGCACCTGTTGCGTCAGTGCTTGGGCGACGCTGACTGGGGCGTCCGCTATGCTGCCGTCGGATCCCTGACGGACTTGGCTCGGCTGGGGGAAGCGTCCCTGCGCCCCGCAGCCGCAGCGGCTCTCCAGATGGCTTTGCAGGATGCGGATCCCTTGATTCCCCTCCGCGCTCGCCTCAGCCAGCAGGAGCTGGCTGCTGAGCGGTAGCCTCTTCTTCTTTAGTTGTTTTGTTTCTTGTAGGAGCACAGCCTATGTCTCTTCCCTTGCTTGCCGATCGCCCCACCACGCAAAACGTGCGGGTGAACCGCTACTTTGTACCCAGCGACGAAACCCCGCCCGTCTATCGCCCCGACGACCCGACGGGCATCGAGAATGTCATCCGCGCCGCCTACCGGCAGATCTTCAGCGAACACCTGATGCTGGAGAGCTACCGGCAAAAAGCTCTGGAGTCCCAGTTGCGCAACGGGGCAATCTCGGTGAAAGAGTTTATCCGTGGCCTGGGCAAATCGGAGGTGTACCGGGATCTGGTCATGGTTCCTAACGACAACTACCGCTTCGTCGAGGTCACCTTCCAGCGCTTCCTGGGCCGGCCCACCTACAGCCAGCAGGAGCGCATCAAATACTCCATCATCCTTGCCACCCGCGGGCTGGACGGCTTTATTGATGCTGTCATCGATAGTGAGGAGTACAACGCCGCCTTTGGGGACGATGTGGTGCCCTACCAGCGCCGTCGCCTCTCAGAGAAGCCGGCCAACCTGGTGACCCCCCGCTACGGAGCGCGGTGGCGGGATGTTTCCGGCGTGAAGCGCTCGACGCGGGAAGTGGTGCGCACCTATCGAATTACTCGTCCTCCCAAGCCGGGGGATCCGGAAAACTTCCTCAACATGGCCCGCATGCTCAATCCCAAGCCGGCAGCGCGGCAAAACATCAGTGTCTTCGATCTGAAGATCCCTGACATGACCACCAACCGCCGCTGAGGTTGGGCAGCCCACCCGCCGCATCTTCCTCCATTTGCCAAGCCGGTCAAGCCGATCATCCGACACCGCTGGGGTGGATCGGCTTTTCGGCCTGGTTGGAGTAGGATTCGTTATAATTTGGGTGATGCTTCTTAACACTTGGGTTGCATGAAGAATCCAGTTGTACGGGCTTTTTTCGTCGGCAAGGCGGTGGCCGACGTGCTGCGAGAGCGCTTGGAGAGCACCTTCGCCGACATTGCTGGGGAAGTGGGCAAGGTGTGGGCGGAGCTCCAAGAGGGCTGGCAGACTTTTGCTCAGGATGTCATGGCCCGGGCTGAGGCGGAAGCATCGCTAGCTACCCAAGCAATAGTGCCGCCGCCCTTCAAGACAGAGGATCTGCAGGCAACCTTGGACGACCTACGGGCAGAGGTGGCGCAGTTGCGCTCCGAATTGCAGAAGTATCGGAGTCGAAACGCTTGAACGCCAGCACACTCCGATCCCGAACCTTTTTGGGATCCGAACCCGTCAAGCCCTATACCGCCTACCGTTGGGCCCGGGAAAACTACACCCGCTGGGGCCGCCTTCTGGATATTTGGCGATTTGTGCTCACCTGGCTGTTCTACCTCTGGCTGGATCAGCAGGCGTGGAGCTACGGGGGGCAGGCCACACCAGAGCGCAAGGCCAAACGCCGCCGCGCCAGAGCCATCTGGATCCGTGAGACGCTGCTCCACCTGGGCCCTACCTTTATTAAGGTGGGGCAGTTTTTCTCCACCCGCGCCGATCTCTTCCCCGCCGAGTATGTCGAGGAGCTGTCCAAGCTGCAGGATCGGGTGCCCGCCTTTGGCTACGAACAGGTGGCGGCCATCGTGCAGCAAGAGTTGGGCAAGCCGATTGAGCAGATCTACAGCTATTTCGATCCCACCCCTTTGGCTGCAGCCAGCTTGGGACAGGTACATCGCGCCAAGCTCAAGACTGGCGAAGAAGTCGTTGTCAAGGTGCAGCGTCCGGGCCTGACCCGCCTGTTCACGATTGATCTGGAGATCTGCCGCGGGATCGCCGAGTTTTTTCAGTACCGCACCCGGTGGGGCGGGCCGGGCCGAGACTGGATCGGCATCTACGAAGAGTGCCGCCGCACCCTCTGGGAGGAAGTGGACTACCTCAACGAGGGCCGCAACGCCGACACCTTTCGCCGCAACTTTCGGGATATGCCGCAAATTGCCGTCCCCAAAGTGTACTGGCGCTACACTTCCCCCCGCCTGCTGACGCTGGAATACCTGCCGGGGATCAAGATCAGCGACTACGAAGCCCTGAGTGCGGCGGGGCTGGATCGCAAGATTTTGGCCCGCTTGGGGGCAGAGGCCTATTTGCGGCAACTGCTCAAGGACGGCTTTTTTCACGCCGATCCCCACCCTGGCAACATTGCCGTCAAGCCGGATGGCACGCTGATCTTCTACGACTTCGGCATGATGGGGCGCATTCGCCCCGGCATCAAGGAAAAGCTGATGGCCATGCTGGCGGCTGTGGTGGCCAAAAATGCCGACCTGGTGGTGGCCTCGCTGGTGGAGCTGGGGGTGCTGGTGCCCACCGCCGATCTGGCGCCGGTGCGTCGCTCGGTGCAGTACATGCTGGATCACTTTATGGATAAACCCTTTTCCAGCAACCCAGGAGAAATCTCCGTGGCGGCCATCAGCGAAGACCTCTACGAGCTGGCCTACGATCAGCCATTTCGCTTTCCCGCCACCTTTACCTTCGTGATGCGGGCCCTGACCACGTTGGAGGGGCTGGGAAAAGGGTTGGATCCGGAGTTCAATTTTCTGGAAGTGGCCAAGCCTTTCGCGGAGGAGCTGATGAACGGCAGCAGACCGGAGACGGAGACTCTGCTAGCCCAGGTCAGCCGCCAGGCGGCAGAGTTCACCAGTAGCAGCCTCAGCTTGCCCCGCCGTCTTGAATCGACCTTGCGCAAGTTGGAACAGGGGGAACTGCGCCTGCGGGTTCGCTCGAGCGAGGCAGAGCGCCTGATGCGCCGGCTGAACAACACCGGCCTGGGCACCATTTACGCAGTGTTGTTTGCAACCTTTTTTCTCAGCGCAACCCAGCTATTTTTGGCCGGGCATGCTACTTTAGCGATTGTCACCCTGGCTTTGGCCGTTCTCGCCGCCTTGGCGCTGGTCAGGGTACTCTTAAAGGCAAATGGATCAGAGCGACTGATGTGATGCGACGATATGCCTGCGCTACGGATCCAGGCAAGGTCCGCAGCAGCAATCAGGATGCCTACTACTGTGATCCAGAAGGACGTTACTTCATCGTTGCTGATGGCATGGGAGGGCACGCTGCTGGGGCAACGGCTAGCTTGTTGGCCGTCGAGACCATCCGGGCCTATCTGGATCGAGGCTGGAAAAACGTGCCGGCACCCAAGTTGCTCAGCGAAGCGGTAGAAGCAGCCAACGAGGCCATTCTGAAAGACCAGCGGGAAAACCCAGAGCGGGCAGACATGGGCACCACCGTGGTGGTGGCTATGGTGGATCCCCACAACAACTGCTGGAGTGCTCACATTGGCGACTCCCGCCTCTACCGCCTGCGCGGATCCCAGATGCAACAGATGACGGAGGATCACACCTTGGTGGCTCGCTCGGTTCGCCAAGGGGAGTTGACGCAAGAGCAAGCCCGCGTCCACCCCTGGCGACATATTCTCGAGCGCTGCCTGGGCCGGCCCGATGCGGGGCCGCCTGCCGTGCAGCCGATTACAGTTTGTCCGGGGGATCGCCTGCTGTTGTGTAGTGACGGGCTCACCGAAGAGCTGGATGACGAGGCTATCGCCGAGTATTGCCTGCAGGTAGAGGACTTGGAGCAGCTCCCCCGCAAGTTAATCGAGGCGGCCAAAGAGCGGGGCGGGCGAGACAACATCACGGTGGTGATCGCTGAATACGCTTAGTTGTGCCCTTCTAGAGGCAGTATTGCCGGTAGACCTCGCCAGCGGCGCGGTGCAGCAGCGAGTGGCGGTACACAAGGTGGGCAAGGTCTTTGCCATAGCCGCCGCCGATAACGCAGGCAACGGGGTAGCCTCGCTTTAAGCAGGTGTCCAGCACCTGCATGTCGCGGCGAAACAGCCCCTCGTCGCTGAGGGCCAGCTTGCCCAAGAGGTCTTCGCGGTGGGGATCCACCCCCGCGTCGTAGAGCACCAGATCCGGGCGCACCTGGGCCAAGAGATCCGGCAAGTGGTCGGCCAAGATTTGTAGATAGGCTTCGTCTTCCAGGCCCACCGGCAGAGGCACGTCCAGGTCGCTCTGTTGTTTGGTGGCCGGGAAATTGGCGGCGCAGTGCATGGAAAAGGTAAACACCCGCGGCTCGGAGCGGAAGATCCAGGCGGTGCCGTCGCCCTGGTGCACATCCAGGTCGACAATCAGAACCTTGTGCACCAGCCCCTGCTGCAGCAGGACTTGGGCGGCAATAGCCAGGTCGTTGAAAATACAGAAGCCGGCGCCGTAGGTGGGAAAGGCGTGGTGGGTGCCGCCGGCGGTGTTGCAAGCCAGGCCGTGGCGCAGGGCCAACTGGGCGGTCAGGACGGTGCCGCCCACGGCTCGACAGGTGCGCCGCACCAGCTCAGGGCTCCAGGGCAGGCCGATGCGGCGCTGCAGCTTGGCTTCCAGGGATCCCTCACAGTAGGCCCGCACGTACTCTGGCGTGTGCACCGATTCGATCCAGGCCAGGGGAGGCAACTCCGGCTGGTGCACTTGCTGAGGGCGGATCACCCCTTCCCGCAGCAGTAGCTCGTGCAGGAGGCGAAATTTTTGCATGGGAAAGCGGTGGCCCGGCGGCAGGGGGGCGCTGTAGTCGGGGTGGTAAACAACGGGCAAAGACATTCAAGGCAACCGGATCGACGAGGGTGGGCATGGCCTATTGGGGCCCCAGTGCTTATGGTAGAGGTAGCCTACTCTTGCCAGGGCCCTGCTCTCTTCTCTGTATCGTCGCCATCCCCTATGTTCACTTCCTCGGATCCCTTTTTGGATCGCCTCTTGGCCCAGCGCTATCGCCTCACCCATCTGCTGGGGCAAGGAGGCATGGGGCGGGTCTATTTGGCCCAAGATCTGCTCTTTGGTGGGGTGGAAGTGGCTATTAAGCTGCTCTCCCAGCCGGCGATGGACGAGCAGGCCCGCCTGCGCTTTGAGCGGGAAGCGAAAGCCTGCGCCGCTTTGGGCCAAAAGAGCCTGCACATTGTCAAGGTGAGCGACTACGGCATCACTACCGATGGGGTGCCCTTCTATGTGATGGAATACCTGAACGGCCAAACCCTCAAGGATATTCTGGCGGCGGGACCTCTGCCTCTGGAGCGCTTTTTTCGCCTGGCCCGCCAAATTGGCCTGGGGCTCAAAGCGGCCCACGAAGGGATCCTCTTGGAAGGGCAGCGGATCCAGGTCATCCACCGCGACCTCAAGCCGGCCAACGTGATCGTGGTGGCCGACGAGAGCTTGGGGGAGCTGGCGAAGCTGGTGGATTTCGGCATTGCCAAGTTGCTCAACACCCGGGAGTCGCTGAGCCTCACCCACGCCTACCTGGGGACGCTGGCCTACTCCTCCCCAGAGCAATTGGAAGGGTTGCCGCTGGATGCCCGCTCCGACATCTACAGCTTCGGGATCATCCTCTACCAGATGGTGTCGGGCCAGATGCCCCTCCAGCCCACCACGGAATCTTTCCCGGGCTGGTACCAGGCCCACCACAAGCAGCGCCCCCTGCCTCTGGAAGAGCTGGGACTGCCCGCTGGCCTCTCCGACCTCATCCTCAGTTGTTTGGCCAAAGATCCGGCTGCCCGTCCGCCCACGGTGGCCAATGTGTTGGCAGAGCTGGAGCGCATCCAAGCCGGGATCCGAGGTTCCGCCCCTGTTGCCTTTCCATCGCCAGGGATCCGTGGCGCCTCGCTTCGGGATCCTGCTCCTTTAGCCACAGCCGGCACGCTGCGTCTCAGGCCCGTGACAGGGGCCACTGCGGCGGAGAACAGGGGATCCCTGCTCCTCTTCCTGATGGGCGGGCTGCTGGGCTGGGCCCTCGTGAGTTGGCAGTTGGGACGGTTTCTGCAGCGCCCTGCGGCTCCGGTGATCTCCGGCTCTCGCCCCTCGCCAGCTCCCACGGAGTTAGAGGATGAGCGCCCAGGAGCGGATGCGCAGCCCGATACGGCCCCTGAACCTCTTGCTCTGGAGCGGGTCAACGGCGGTGCTGCCCAGGACGCCGGCAAGAGGGAGCGGGATCCGGCGCCGGAGCTGGAGCCCTACAGCGGCAGCGGGCCGGTGTTGCGCGCCTTCCCTCTCCAGACTTCCCGCGAGGTGGTGCGGGCCGCCCTGGGATCCCCCAGCCAGCAGGGGCGGGGCGCTTGGCCCAACACCGTGTACGACCTGTACCGCTTGGGCGGCATGAACTTGAGCCTCACCTACGACGAATCCAGCCTGGCGCTGCAACAAATCGAGGCCACCGTTGCCGACGACGTGCCCGCTCCGCAGGCAGAAGGGCTGCTGGAAGACATGCTGCAGGCCCCCTTGCCCCCCCAGTTGCAGCGAGAACTGCAGGCGGTGCGGGAAAACCGTTCTGAGCGCGTCCAGTTCCGTGTCGGCCCTTGGTCTGGCCTTGTCGAGCGCACCCCCCAGGGCCACCTCTACCTGGCCGTTTGGGATCCCCCGCCCAGCCCTTCACCTTCCCCGCCCACCGTCCCCGTTGCCCAGCCCCGTCCGGCCCCCGCCGGCCCTCCTCCCGGCCAGACCCTGCAGGAGCTGCTGCGCCGCTCACGGGAATTGCGGGGAGATTGAGCCATGTCTGCTTCCGAAGACAAGAATCCTGTGCTGGGCACCGTCGCCCGCTTCTTCAAGACCCTGGCGAGACCCTTTCCGGTCGGGCCTACGCTTCTCCTCAAGCCCGCCGAGCCTCCTCCCCCCAAGCGCCCGGTGCGCCTGCGGATCACCTGCCCAGGAGAGCCCCCCCAAGTGGTCACCCTGCAGGGATCCGACATTCTGGGTCGCAGCCAGACGGTGGCCACCATCCGCATCCGCGCTCCTGCGGTGAGCCATCTGCACGCCCGCATCCGTCCGCGTCCGGGCTGGCGTCTGCCCGGCCTGGGGTGGCGGATCCCGTTGCCCCCAATTCTCTACTGGCTGGGGTGGAACGCCGGTCGCTACCAACTGGAAGATCAAGACTCCACCAACGGCGTCTTTCGCCTCAAGCCCTTTGGCGGCGCCGAGCGGGTGCGGCGAGTGATCCTGCGCCATGGCCAGCGACTCAGCCTTGGCCCGCCCCGGGATCCGGAGAGCGTGTTCATTCAGGTGTTGGATCCACCGCCGCCGCAGGTGTACGGGGTGCGCGGCTGCCTGATCCTGATGGCGCTCTTGGGGCTGGGGGTGAGAATTTGGATCGGCCATGAGTGGAGCAAGTTCTCAGTAGAACCGCCGCTCGCCGCCGATCGCAACCCCCTCATCGTCCTGGCCGGGGATCGGCAAACCGAACTGCGCCGCCACCAGGGGGATATCTATCGGGAGCTGCCCAACCTGGAGGCCTTCGGCCCGATTCTGCCCAAAGTGGTGGTGGCCGCCGAAGATCACCGCTTCTACTCCCACTTCGGGGTCGATCTGCTGGGCATTGCCCGCGCCTTTTGGGTCAACCTGCGCTCCGGAGAGGTGCAGCAGGGGGGCAGCTCCATCAGCCAACAACTGGCCCGCACCGTGTTGCGCGACTACACCGGCTCAGGCAACACCTTTGGCCGCAAGCTGCGGGAGGCTGTTGCCGCCCTCAAGCTGGAGCGGCGCTACAGCAAAGACGAAATCCTCACCCTCTACCTCAACAACGTCTACTTGGGCAACGGCATCTACGGCTTTGAGACCGCCGCCCAGTTCTACTTCGGGATCCCCAGCCGCCAGCTCAGCCTTTCCGAAGCCGCCACCCTGGCCGCCATCCTGCCTGCTCCCAATGCCTTCAACCCCATCGCCAACTACGATGCCGCCGTGCGGGGCCGGGATCGGGTGTTGGATCGCCTCAGCGAGCTCCAAGTCTTCCCAGAAGAGGAGATTCGGCGGGCCCGGCGCAGCCGCCTCACCCTCAACCCCAATCTGCGCTCCCAGACCTCGACGGTTGCCCCTTACTTCTACAGCACCGTCTTCCAGGAGCTGCGGCAGCTTCTGGGCCAAGACCTCTCGGCAGAGGGCAACTTCATCATCGAGACCACACTGCATTTGCCCTACCAGCGGCTGGCGGAGCAGGCCCTGGCCCAAACGGTGCGCGAGGTGGGCTCCCGCCTGGGCTTCAGTCAGGGTGCCTTGGTCAGCCTCGACAGCCGCAACGGTGAAATCCTGGCCTTAGTAGGTGGGATCGACTACAACGCCAGCCCCTTCAACCGGGCTACCCAAGCCCAACGGCAGCCGGGATCCACCTTCAAAGTCTTCACCTACGCCGCCGCCCTCAGCCAGGGGATCCCGCTTTCGCAGGTGCTCTCCTGTGAGCCGCTTACTTGGGGCAACCTCACCTTTCAGGGCTGCCGCTCGGGAAGTGCCCCCATGGACTTGGCCCGCGGCTTGATCCTCTCCGAAAACGTAATTGCCCTGCGGCTGGCCCAACAGGTGGGGCTGGAGCAGGTGGTGGCCATGGCGCGGCAAATGGGGATCCAATCCCCCTTGCAGCCCTATCCTTCCCTGGTACTCGGCACGATGGAGGTGAACCTGCTGGAGCTGACCGCGGCCTTTGCTCCTTTGGCCAATCGCGGCCTTTGGTCCAGGCCCCACACCATCCGCCGCATCTTGGATAGCAGCGATTGCGCCAACCCCGACGACTTTCGCACCTGCCGCGAGATCTACCCAGGCCGCGAGGATCCCCGCTCGCAGCGGCTGGTTTTGTCGGCAAGCGTCGCCCAGCAGATGACCGCCGTATTGCAAGGCGTGATCCGCTCCGGCACCGGCACTGCCGCTCGCCTTGGGATCGGAGAAGCGGGCAAAACCGGCACCACCACCGCCAACAAGGATCTGCTCTTTATCGGCTACACACCCAACCCGCCTCTGGTAACCGGCATTTGGCTGGGCAACGACGACGCCGGCCCCACCCGCGGCAGCAGCAGCATTGCCGCCCAAACTTGGAGAAACTACATGAGCCAAGTCATCACGGAATAAAAACCTTGGGATCCCTGGCTTTGCCTGTTGGAGCGAAGCTGTATGACTGTCCCTCTGATTCAAAACCCTGATGTTCTAGAAAGCCGACTCAAGGAGATTCCCAGCGAACCTGGTGTCTATTTGATGCGAGATGCCACCGACCAGATTCTCTATGTGGGCAAATCGAAGAAGTTGCGATCTCGCGTGCGATCCTATTTTCGCTTTACCGGCGACTTGCCTCCTCGCATTCAGCGCATGGTGGTTCAGGTTTGCGAGATCGAGTTTATCGTAACCGATAACGAAAGCGAAGCCCTAGCCCTGGAAGACAATCTCATTAAAACCTATCAGCCGCCCTATAATGTTCTCCTCAAGGAGGAAAAAAAATACCCCTACTTGTGCATTACGTGGTCAGAGCCTTACCCTCAGATTTACATTACCCGCCACCGCCGTCTCAACCAAAATCAAGATAAGTACTACGGGCCCTATACCGATGTGGGCCTGCTGCGCTACACCCTCGGCCTGGTGAAGCGCATTTTTCCCTTGCGCCAGCGTCCCAAGCCCCTTTACAAAGATCGCCCCTGTTTGAACTACGACATCGGGCGTTGCCCTGGTGTCTGCCAAGGCTTGATCAGCCCGGAGGAGTATCGCAAGACCGTTGCTCAAGTGGCGATGATCTTCCAGGGGCAGACGGACGAGCTTATCCGGGAGTTGAAGGAGAAAATGGCCCAGGCAGCCGAGCAAGAAAATTATGAGGCGGCGGCGCGGTACCGGGATCAAATTCGTGGCCTAGAACAACTGGGCGAATCCCAGAAGGTGTCTTTGCCCAACTCTACCGTCAGCCGCGATGCCCTGGCTTTGGCTATGGATGACTCGCGAGCTTGCATCCAGTTGTTTCAGGTGCGGGCGGGCAAGTTGGTGGGACGGCTGGGGTTTATTGCTGAAAACCGTGGCGACGACCCGGCTCTTATTTTGCAGCGAGTTTTGCAAGAGCATTACCAGTACTGCGACCCGGTGGAAATTCCCTCGGAAATCTTGACCCAGTACGAGCTGCCGGATCGCGATTTTCTTGAGTCTTGGCTAAGCCAAAAAAAGGGGCGCAAGGTCAGTCTCCTTGCCCCCCAGCGGCAGAGCAAAGCGGAGCTAATTGAACTGGTAGAGCGGAACGCCCGGCTGGAGCTAGCCCGCAGCCAGCGCTTGGCAAACCGGGAGGCAGAGGCGCTGGAACGCCTGGCAGAAGTTTTGGATTTGCCGGCAGCTCCCCGCCGCTTGGAAGCCTACGACATTTCCCACCTCCAGGGATCCGATGCGGTGGGCAGCCAGGTGGTGTTTATCGACGGCTTGCCAGCCAAGCAGCACTACCGCCGCTACCGGATCCGCAACCCCGAGGTGCGGCCCGGCCACTCCGACGATTTTGCCAGCCATGCTGAGGTGGCGCGGCGTCGCTTCAGCAAAATGACCCCTGAGGATCAGCCGGACTTGGTGCTCATTGACGGCGGTAAGGGGCAATTGGCGGCAGTCATGGCTGTCTTGGCAGAGCTGGGCCTGGAGCACCTGCCGGTGATTGCCCTGGCCAAGCGGGAGGAAGAGATCTTTCGGCCCGGGGATCCGCTGCCGCTGCGGCTGCCGCCCCAGGATCCGGCCCGCCTGCTGTTGCAGCGCCTCCGAGATGAGGCCCACCGCTTTGCCCTGGCCTACCATCGCCAGCAGCGGCAGCTACGCCAACAGGCTTCTGTCCTGGAGGAGATCCCTGGCCTGGGCAAGCAGCGCCAAAAGCTGCTAATGGAGGCGTTTCGCTCCCTTGCCCGCATTCAAATGGCCACAGAAGAGCAGTTGGCCCAGGTGCCAGGTATTGGCCCCAAGCTGGCCCGCCAGATTTACCGCTACTTCCATCCAGAAGCCGAAACAGAGTCGCCAGCAACAGCAGAAGGGGGGTGAAGGGCCAAACTTAACGATTCAAGCTGGCCTATCATCGTGGAGTCTGCCATTTGCCGGGCAACCGTTCTCGGCCAAGGGGATCCAAGTGAAGGTAGCGCTGTTGCAACTCAACTACACCGTTGGCGATCTCAGCGGCAATGCTGAACGCATCCGTGCGGCGGTCGAGGCAGCGGCGGCGGCAGGAGCGGAGCTGGCCATTACGTCTGAGCTGGCCCTGTTGGGGTACCCACCCCGGGATCTGCTGCTCTATCCGGCCCTGATCGAGAGGGCGGGCCAAGTTTTGCAGCAGTTGGCCGCCCGGCTGCAGGAGAGCATTCCGGTGGTGGTGGGATCCGTGCAGCCCAACCCTCTGCCGGAGGGGCGGCCCCTCTACAATGCGGCAGCCTGGCTGGAAAGGGGGCAGATCCGCCACTGGTTTCAGAAGTCGCTCCTGCCCACCTACGATGTCTTCGACGAGGATCGCTACTTCGAGCCGGGATCCCCACCCCAACCCATTGAGTACCGGGGCCGCCGACTGGGCTTTACCATCTGTGAAGACATCTGGAACGACCGCGACTTCTGGCAGCACTGCCGCTACCACCGCGATCCAGTAGAAGAGATGGCCCGCTGCGGCGCCGATTTGCTGATTAACCTTTCCGCCTCCCCTTTTAGCTTGGGCAAGCAAAAATTGCGGGTGGAGATGCTGGGATCTCTAGCCCGCAAGCACGCCCTGCCCATCCTCTACGTCAACCAGGTGGGAGGCAACGACGACCTCATCTTTGACGGGGCCAGTTGCGCCCTAGATGGCCGAGGCCGGCTGGCAGCCCAAGCTGCTGCTTTTGCGCCGGATCGGCTCATCGTGGATGTGGAGGCGCTGCTCCATCCCCGTGATGAGGAACCCAGCCCGCCGGGATCCCGCTGGCCAACAGAGCCGGAAGCGGAGCTCTACGAAGCCTTGGTTTTGGGCACCCGCGACTACGTCAGCAAATGTGGCTTTCGCGAGGTGTTGCTGGGCCTGTCGGGAGGGATCGACTCGGCTGTTACTGCCGTCATTGCCGCCGACGCCCTAGGGCCAGAGCGGGTGCTGGGGGTACTCATGCCCTCTCCCTATTCCAGTCCCGGCAGCCTGACGGATGCTTACCAACTGGCGCAAAACCTGGGGATCCCGACCCTGAATCTCCCCATTCACGCGATTATGGAAAGCTACCAACATCTCCTGGCCGAGCCTTTTGCCGGCCTCCCCCCCGACATCACCGAAGAGAACCTGCAGTCCCGCATCCGCGGCACCCTGCTCATGGCCCTCTCCAACAAGTTTGGCCGGCTGCTTTTGACCACGGGCAACAAGTCGGAGCTGGCAGTGGGCTACTGCACCATCTACGGGGATATGTCCGGTGGCTTGGCGGTGATCTCCGATGTGCCCAAAACCTGGGTCTACCGCCTGGCCCGCTGGATCAACCGCCACCAGGAGCGGATCCCTCTTCCCATCCTCAGCAAGCCTCCCTCGGCAGAGCTGCGGCCTGGCCAGCGAGATAGCGACAGCCTACCCCCCTATGACGTGCTGGACGCCATCCTGCAGCGGCACGTTGAACAGCACCAATCCGCTGCCGAGCTGGTGGCCCAAGGGTTTGATCCCGACACCGTACACCAGGTGCTGCGGCTGGTGCAAAATGCCGAGTTCAAGCGCCACCAGGCTCCTCCAGGACTGCGGGTCACTGACCGGGCCTTTGGCACTGGCTGGCGCATGCCCATTGCCAAACGCCAGGAAGGGATCTGTTTTTGATTTTGCCTTCACCCCCGGCCCCTCTCCCTCAGGGAGAGGGGGGTTGCCGCAAGCCAAGTTTCTAGATCAGCCCCAGCCAGGAGGCGACGCCTTGGCCGGTCACCGCTTCGATGACAATGGCCAGGACAAAGCCAATCATGGCTGCGCGACCGTTGAGACGCTCGGCATATTCGTTAAAGCCAAACTTGGGCTCAGACAGGTTGGGGTTGGACATAAGAACCTCCGCTGTGTGCTTTGGAGCAAAAAGAGTGGAATCTGTAAAGAATGAAAACAAGAATGCCACCCACCCTTCAGTATAGTTTGCATTTCTTTACGAATGCAAGAAAGAAGCTGCCGATGACCAGTGTTCCGGTTGAGGACAAGAGCCAGGTTCCTAGGTGCGGCGTTTCATCTCTCCTCCCTAGCCCAGAACGGCAGGGATCCCTGTTACAAAAGTTCGGAAATCGCAGCCTTCCCACCGACTGGGGTAATCTGAAGGGCAGGTCAACGGAGAAAACCCCTATGGCGATTCAGCGTGGTGCCAAAGTCCGTGTGTTGCGGAAAGAATCCTACTGGTATCGGGATGTGGGAACGGTGGCAGCGGTGGATACCAGCGGCATCCTCTACCCGGTGATCGTCCGCTTTGACAAGGTTAACTACTACAACATCAACACCAACAACTTCCGCGAGGACGAGCTGGAGGTGGTGGAAGAGCCCAAGCCCAAAGCCAAAGCTACCTCTGCCAAGTAAACCAAGCTTTCGGCCTTCCTGTCCTGTGCCCGAGCTGCCCGAGGTTGAAACCGTCAGGCGGGATCTGCAGCGCCTTACTCTAGGTCTGCGCATCCTGGCGGTGGAGGTGCTTCTCCCTCGCACCGTGGCCTACCCTGGCAAAGAGGAGTTTGAGCAGGGGCTGGCTGGTACCTGTTTGACTCAGTGGCAGCGGCGAGGCAAGTATCTCTTGGGATCCCTGGACTCCGGAGCGGTTCTGGGTGTGCATCTGCGCATGACCGGGCAACTGCTCTGGGTTCAGGGATCCGCGCCTTTGCCGGTTCATACTCGCGTCCGGCTGCGCCTGGAGCAGGGGTGGGAGCTGCGCTTTGTTGATCTGCGCACCTTTGGCCAGATGTGGCTGGTGCCCGCCGGGGTGGAGCCGGAGACGGTGATCCCCGCCCTGCAGAGCTTGGGGCCGGAGCCGCTGTCGCCGGCCTTTTCAGAAATCTATTTCCAAGCTGCTTTGCAGAAGAGCCGCCGCCCCATCAAAACTGCCCTGCTGGATCAGGGCCTGGTGGCGGGGGTGGGCAACATTTACGCTGATGAGGCCCTGTTTTTGAGCGGTATTCACCCTTTGACGCCCGCCTCGCAGCTTTCCGACGCTGCCAAAAGCCGCCTGCGGCAAGCTTTGATCGAGGTGTTGCGGGTTGGGCTGGAGCAGCGGGGCACCACCCTGCGTGATTACCGGGATCTGCGTGGGATCAACGGCAACTATCAAGGTCAAGCCTGGGTGTACGGTCGGGAAGGGGATCCCTGCCGCCTCTGCGGCACCCCCATTCAGCGGCTTAAGCTGGCGGGCCGCTCAGCCCACTTTTGCCCCCGCTGCCAGCCGCCCCCAGGCCAGGTTGCAACTGGATGGCGGATCCCCCGCGAACAGCTATAGTTCTGGGTTGATCTCCAGCTCCCCTCTCCCAGAGGGAGAGAGGCCGACGGTGAGGGAGGGATCCCGGTGAAAAAGGTGGTAGGGCCTCGGTCTTGGGGCGTCTTCGGCGGGATAGCTTTGTGGGGGATAGGGATCCCGGCACTTCCTGTTTTTGCCCAACTGGAGCTGGATGCCCAACTGGGCCGATCCCAAGTTGTTGCCCCCAGCAAAGATTGCCCCGCCTGCGACCTGACGGGAGCGGAGCTGCCAGGCGTGGATTTGTGGGGGGCCAACCTCAAAGAAGCCATCCTCAAGCAGGCCAACCTGCAAGCTGCCAACCTCTCCCAGGCAATCCTCAACTTGGCCGATTTGCGCGGCGCCAACCTGAGCAGCACGGATCAGGGCGGGGCCTTTCTGTGGGAAGCGGATCTCAGCCAAGCCAACCTCCAGCAGGCCAATCTCACAGGGGCTAACCTCCAGGTGGCCAACCTCAGCGAAGCCGATTTGCGCGGGGCTGTTCTTGCCGGCGCCGACCTGACAGGAGCCAACCTACGCCAGGCCGATCTGCGCGGGGCCGACCTGCGGGGAGCTTTTCTGGAGGGAGCGGATCTAACTGGCGCCTTGTACAACGCCCAGACCCAACTGGATCCCACCTTTAGCCCCAGCGCCCACGGCATGGTCTTTGTGAAAAACTAGCCCCCCTCTCCCTTGGGGGGAGGGGCCGGGGGTGAGGGCTAGCTCCCTCTTTTGGGCAGATTAAGCTTAGCCCCCTTCCTGGCCGGGATCCCCTGCCATGAGTTCCCCTGTGCGAGTTCTGATTGCCGACGACCATCCCCTATTTCGGCTGGGGCTAAAGTTTGCCCTGCAAGCACAAGGATTTGAGGTGGTGGCCGAAGCGGAGACGGGATCCCAGGCCGTTGAGTACTGCCGCCACAACCCTCCCGACGTGGCCATTTTGGATGTGCGCATGCCGGATGGAGACGGGATCCTGGCCTGCCAGCAGATTGTTGAGCTGGGCCTGTCGGTGGTGGTGGTGATGATGACCACCTTTCAGGAGCCGGCCTTGGTCGAGGCAGCGCGACGAGCGGGGGCCAAAGGCTACCTCTCCAAAGAAACCGACCCGGCGGAGCTGGCCCGCGTGATTCGGCAAATTCTGGCCACTCCCGATCAAGACTGGCTGCCCACCCCCCAAGCGTTGCCCAAGCTCACCCCCCGCGAGCTGTGCGTGTTGCAACTGATGAAGGAGGGCCTGGCCAACAAGCAGATTGCCCGCCGCCTGGGCCTCAGCATCGAAACCGTGAAAGAATACGCCAGCGCCGCCTACCGCAAGCTGGACGCCACCGACCGCGTCACCGCCCTGCTCAAGGCGCAACAACTGGGAATTCTCTAAGTACAAAGCCCCTATCCTCCTCCCCTCTCCCTCAGGGAGAGGGGCCGGGGGTGGTCGCGTGAGCGGCGCGGAGCGCTTGGGCAGTCCGGCGTTTCCCCCCAGAGGTGGGGATGCCTGCAATCCGGATCCCTTGCATACTGTTGCTATCTTGGCAGCCTTTACCCGCGTACGGCTATGTCTGCTCCTTCCCCACTGTTGCTCAAACTTGCCCTGCGTCTGCTTGGCTCTCTGAAGATCCCGGTGGATCGGCGCAGGATCCGCGAGCGTGGCTTTGTTCTACCGGTCGCCATCTTGATTGTGCTGGTGTTGAGCTTGGTAACGGTGGGCCTGCTCACCCGCTCCACCCAGCGCAACATCCAAACCCAGGTGGAACGGGCGGGGCAGACGGTTAGCCGACAACTAAACGCCGCCATCGACCGGGCGCGGGCCAAGATTGACTACCTGGTGCGGGATCCCCGCCTGCCTGCCGGCACCCCTACTGATGCCCAACTTGCCGCGGCCTTGATTAACGACGGGGCGGGAGGGCTGCTCCCGCGGGATGAGAACGAGCCCTACATCCTCCCCGATGAAACCCAGTTCGAAATTACAACCAACATCGAGGTGGAGGATCCCAACAACCCCGGGCAAACCCTGCCTGTGCCGGTACGGGCGCCGGCCTGGTGGTTTTTGGTGGACACCGACAACAACGGCGTCAACGACTCCGTAACTGCCTACACCATTCTCAACACCCGTCGGGCTGCTGGCGCTGGCTTTGAGGATAGCCAGCTAACGGATACGGAGCGGGCGCGGCGCCTGATGATCCGCAGTGGCCCCCTGCAAGGGTCGGCCCTGAACCCCTGTACCGACAAAGCCGCCGAGCAGACCGCCAACCCCAACGTGGGAGACTGGTTCCAGGCGGGATCGGCGCTGTACAAGCCTTTCCAGGTCTTTGCCGTCACCTTGCCCATTCA
>NZ_JANSJA010000196.1:0-727 GCF_047462335.1 Synechococcus sp. H60.1 | reverse complement strand
TGGAGAAATTCTTCTTGGCACGGGTCAAGCCACTTTTGAAGTCATCCAGAAAGTTACAGAAACTATTGTTGACGGGACTAAAGACTATATTTTCGAAGAAGTTACCCATCATGAGCCTCATTTGATCCGCATTGAATCCTCCCTGAGGTGGGACGAGGCCCTGGTTTTCATCAACGGTTTCCTTAGCGAAGGTGAAACCCAACCTTCGGAAAAAAGACTGTTGTGGGAGACGCTTCGACGTGCCGGATGGCAGGGATCCCTGTACTACCTTTGGTGGGATGCTTCCAACGCGGCGAGTTTGACCTTGTCCCCTCTGAAGCTAGGGGTAGGACTACTTGCCCACTGGGAAGCCCACAAAGCAAAGGCCAAAGAAGTGGGACTAAAGTACGCCTATCCCCTGCTCTCTGCTTTGCCGGAAAGGCAGATTACCCTGATGGGGTTTTCCTTGGGGGCAAGGGTAGCCTACTACATCATGCGCGGTTGGCCCCAGAGTGCAGATCGACGTCTTAAAGATGTTATCTTGCTCAGCGGTGCCGTTAGGAGGCAAGCCGATAAGAACTGGAGCCTGCATGTAGAAAATATCACCGGAAAGTTAGTAAACATCTACAACGAAGACGATTGGGTTCTGGCCTACGTCTTCAAAGTACCTTCCCTCAACCGCAGCCCCTGTGGGATCAAGCCAATTAGAGAGTTTCACCCCAGAATTGAAAACCTCAATGCCACTCAC
>NZ_JANSJA010000195.1:0-6704 GCF_047462335.1 Synechococcus sp. H60.1 | reverse complement strand
GGCAAGGTAGCAAAGACGGGATCCCTTCATGAAAGATTTCTACCGCGAGCTGGAAATAAAGCCCGACGCGACCCTTGAAGAAATTAAAGAGAACTACAGGCGGCTTGCCAAAGAGTATCACCCGGATCGTCTCCCTCCCGGTACACCGGACAAGGCTCGACAATACATTGAAGAAAAATTTAAGTCGATTCAAGAGGCCTACACGATACTCAGTGACCCTGTCAAGCGAAAAGCCTACGACTCTCAAAGGGCTTCCCAGGCTCCGCAGACCAAAGGGAGCGAGTATAGCCCAGGCCTGAAAGCCAAACCCAGCTATAGCACCCAAGACGGCAGCACTTGGCCGTTCGACCCTGACAAGATACAGAAAGCTGCAAAGGAAATAGAGCGTCGCAAGGAAAGTATCGAAGTTAACTACAATCAAAAGATAGAGCAAGTGAAGTCTGAGCTAAGGAGAAACCTTATTTCAATCGGCATTAAGGAAGAGGATGCCAGAGTTGATTATGCCTTCCTTACTAAGGATGAAAACATACAGAACTGCCTTTTCTCTTTGTTTTTGGGCTTTTTGGCTTTCTTAGGAGGCTGGGGAGCGATTGGTACTATACTTGTAATCATTGCCTTTGCATTTGCTTGGTCAGCATTTTCTGACAGGTACAGTAAAGCGCAAGTGGAGACAGCCAAAAGTTTCCAAGAAAGGGCGAAGTCAAAAATCGCCCTACATGAGAAAGAAAAAAGTGCGGAACTCACTCAACTTCAGCTTTACTACAGGAGCAGGATCGACTACTTTAAGAGTCTCTCCCTTGAGTCTTTATCCCCTGAGTTTATAGGCGGGCTTAGCGGAGAGGATCAGCTTTTTCTATTGACGGCGATAAAGGAAAGAGCGGACGCTGAGAAGCTAAAGGAGGATCTGAAGCTGGCGGCTGGAGTCGCTGTTGGTATTGGCATACTGGCAGTTCTATTTGGTTTGGGCGGTGGATTCTACCCCCATTGATCCTAGGCCGGCAGGAGGAGCAAAACCTTGGAGTCCGGATTCTCCGGCGAGCTCCTCGGTGGCAAAACCAGACTTTGCCACTCTTGGTAGCTGAGGCCAAGCCGAGTCATTTCAGTGATTTCGTATCTGTAGCCTTCCAGTCTCCTGTCCAACTCGATCATAGACTGGGCAGTTGCTATAACTTGATTTACTCGAGACATTAGCTTGAAAATGACGTCTCTCCGAGCAGCGGTGTTCCAGGGTAGGCGATCCCAGAATGTCCAATCTAAACCAACCAGAGATGGGGAAATGAGGGCAAGGATGGCATTCCTAGATCTTATCGGCATACTATCAAGATAGGATTCAATGTCTTGTGCGCTGAAAATAGCCGGTCGTATATATTCGTCAAACAGCTTATTCGTATCGGATTCACCCGTTGCATACTTGAGAATCTCCACAACGCTTGACAAGCTGACTCCTTGGCAATCTCTGTGAAGATATCCTGAAGGATTTTCAGTCAACAAAAGCTTGACGTACTTTCTAATACGAGGTTCTAGAACTTCCTTGGCCTCCGCCAGGCGCTTCAGAGCCATCTCATGCTCCTCCAGCTCTAAGTAACATTTAATCTCTGTAACATAGACTAAAGATAGGATTAAGATGTACTCGCGAGCCAAAATGCCGTTGTTCTCGTTCCAATTGGAATCCCACGCAGCTTGATAATAGTGCTCGGCCTCAAGCAAAGGCTGAATGACCTCGGTTACCAATCGCTTCCTGTTGGTCTGGGAAGACATCTTCAAAGCTATTTCTGCAACGTTGATAGCAGACTTAGCCTTAGCAAGGAGCGATCTATCTATTGTATCCTTGAGCTCTGAGATGGATTGTTGAAGATGTTGAATTCGAGAGTCAATTTGATCAAGCTTAGAGATGACGACCGCAAAGCCTATGGCAGACAAACCCAGGTTAGCCAGACCAAGAGCAGTATTGAATTGGGTTAAGCCTAAGACAGTGTTTAGTTTATTGCTAATGTCAATGAGTCTTAGGTTGATCTGCCTCAACTGAATGTTGGCAAAGATCCCGTTGATGATATCCACTCCCGGGATCCAGTTGCCAATGCTATTTGCGAGTGTCAAGCCCCCTGTTTCTCTCAGCCAGGCCACCACCCGCTTAGAGGCCACTTCTCGCACCACGCCGCCTACGCGCTCGTAGGTTCCATTCTGCAGGCCTTTTAGGATGGCTTCGGGAATCTCTAGGATGACTTGCTCGGAAACCATAAGTCAGGAGCTCCCCGCGTTTGCTGCCGCTAAACTAGCACAGAGAAAACCCTCTGAAAATGCCTGCACTTGGAGAGTTCGCCAAGGCTTATTCTCAGTTGCAAGGGTAAGAGCTTAGCATGGAGATCCAGCCTCTCTCGCTGTTGCGTTGCCGCTATGTCTGAGCCTGCTGGTCGTCTGGTTTGGAACCACTCCACCCACATTTCTGGGCTGATCCCTGTCCTGGAGCGCCTGACTCGACAGCCAGGCATTAAAACTGTAACGCCGGGCGCCTTGTCCTGCAGTCGGGGGCGGATCCCGCAGTTGCAGTTGCGGGTTTCCGTGCCTATTCGGGGTGGATACAAGTTGGTGGCCCGCAAGGGCAGCAGCGTGCAAGAGGTGTTTGTGGTTACCGACCTCAGCCAGTCGGAGCTGGAAGCAGCAATTCGCCGCTGTCTGGAGTAGGTTTGTACTCTGGGCGCGCCATGTCCCGTGCTAGCCTCAAGCCTGCCCGCATCAGCGCCGTCCTACCTGGATCCCTGGCGGCAAAGGTGGGCATTCAGCCGGGGGAAGCGCTGATGAGTATCAATGGCGAGAAACCCCGCGACCTCATCGACTACCGTTTCCTCATTGCTGAGGAATATCTCTGCCTGGAGATCCTAGACAGCCAGGGGATCCCGCGCACGGTTGAGCTGGAAAAAGACGTGGACGAGGATCTGGGGCTGGAGTTTGAGACGGCTTTGTTCGATGGTCTCATCCAATGCAATAACGCCTGCCCCTTTTGCTTTATCGACCAACAGCCTCCTGAGATGCGGGCAAGCTTGCACCTCAAAGACGATGACTACCGCCTCAGCTTTCTCTACGGCAGCTACCTCACCCTCACCAACCTGACTGCTGCCGAGTGGGATCGCATTGCCCGCCTGCGCCTTTCTCCCCTCTATGTGTCGGTCCATGCCACCGACCCCCAGTTGCGCAGCCGCCTGCTCAAAAACCCGCGCGCTGGCTTGATCCTGGAGCAGTTGGCCTGGTTTCGCCAACACCGCCTGCAACTGCATGCCCAAGTGGTGGTTTGCCCAGGCTGGAACGATGGGGAGCAGCTAAGTCGCACCCTTTTGGACTTGGCCGCCTTTGGCCAACCCATTGAAGGGATCCCAACCGTCCTCTCGGTGGCGGTGGTACCGGTGGGGCTAACCCGCTTTCGCCCTCCCCATGATGAGCTGATCCCAGTGGATGCTGCCAAAGCGGCGGAGGTGATTGATCAGGTGGAAGCGCTGCAGGCGCAGTTTCGCCAAGAACTGGGATCCACCTTTGCCTGGCTGGCTGATGAGTGGTATCTGCTGGCGGGTCGGGAACTGCCGCCGGCAGAGCACTACGAAGATTACCCCCAACTGGGGAATGGGGTGGGATCCCTGCGCTTGTTCTTGAGCGAGTTCGAGCAGGTGCAGCTGCCGGCTGGGATCCCTGCTCCTCTCAAAGTCCTCTGGGTGGTGGGCAACGCTGTGGAACAGGCCTTCCAGCCTGTGGTCAAGCGGATGAACGGCATTCGGGGGCTGCAGTTGGACCTGTTGCCCATTGCCAGCCAATTCTGGGGACAAACCCTGACGGTAACCGGGTTGTTGACAGGACAAGACATTCTGGGCGCTCTGAAATCCGTTGAAAACTTGGCAAGCTACGATGGGCTACTTTTGCCCCAGATTGCTCTTAAGGATGGGGAGCGCTTCTTGGACGATCTCACCTGGCAAGAGTTGCAGGCCCAAGTCGGGATCCCGGTGGTGCGGGTGGACGGGGGTCCAGCAGGCTTGCTGCAGGCGGTGCAGGGGCTAGGATCAAGGGCAGCTCCGGGCCAAGGACGGTGAGGCCATGCAGCGGTTGCGGCGAGGGCTGCTCCTGTTGCTTTGGATTGGACTGGGGATCCTAGCCATCACGGCTTTGGCGTCTTTCTATGTGGATCTGGCCTGGTTTGCTGAGCTGAACGCCCTGCCAGTGCTGTGGACACGGGTGATGGCTCGCTGGGGGCTAGGCCTGGGCGCCTTTGGCTTTGCCCTGGCGGTGGTGGGATCCAACCTGCGCGCCTGCTGGCGGGGAGCGACCCTGACAGGGGCCTGGGCGATCGCGCTGGGGTTGAGTGGATGCTTTGCCTGGGCTCTTTCCAATCAGTGGTTTACGCTGCTGCTCTGGCTCCACCAAGTGCCTGTCGGGGAGTCCGACCCCATCTTTGGCCGCGATCTGGGCTTTTTTCTTTTCGGCCTGCCCTTTTGGGAGACGCTGCAGCACTGGTGTTTCAACTTGGTGCTGCTCACTTTGATCACGACAGCGCTCATCTACCTGGTGGAGCTAGGGCTATCGGAGCAGCGGCTGACCCTGGCCCTTTCCCTGTTTGCCCAGCGGCACTTGCTGATCCTGGCGGGATCCCTGTTTTTAATTCGCGCCTGGGGCCACTGGCTGGATCGCTATGAGCTGCTCTACTCCACCCGTGGCGTTGTCTTTGGCGCCGGTTTTACCGATGTCCACGCCACCCTGCCAGCCACCACTCTAATGAGCGGGGTGGCTTTCCTAACGGCCATTGGCTTCTGGGTTTTGGCCCGCCAAGGGATCCGCCTCCGCCTTCCCTTTTTCAAATCCTGGTGCCCTGCCTGGGCCAGTTCCCTGCTGGCACCGGCTTTGCTTTGGGGGGCCTACCTGGGGTTTGGGCTGCTGACTACCCGGCTTTACCCGCAACTGGTGCAAACCCTTTTGGTCACCCCCAACGAGCTGGAGCTGGAGCGCCCCTACATCGAGCACAACATCCGCTTTACCCGCGCTGGCTTTGGCCTGACCGAGGTGGAGGTGAAACCCTTTCTGGAGGAGGGATCTCTTACCTGGGAGATCCTGCAGCAAAATCAATCCACCCTGCGCAACGTGCGCCTTTGGGATACGGAGCCTCTCTTGGTTACCTATCGCCAACTGCAGGAGATCCGTCCCTATTACCAGTTTCCCGATGTGGATGTGGATCGCTACCGCATTGGCGGAGAACTGCGCCAAGTGATGCACGCTGCGCGGGAATTGGACTTTGCCCAGGTGCCGCCTACGGCCCAAACTTGGGTTAACCAGCGGTTTTTCTACACCCACGGCTATGGCCTCACCCTCAGCCCGGTGAACGTGGTTACCCCAGAGGGACTGCCGGACTTTTTTCTCTCGGATATCCCACCGCGGGTTTCTCCCCGCTACCCGGAGGTGGCGCAGGTGCTGCGGGTGGAACAGCCGGCTCTCTACTACGGCGAGCTGACCACTACCGACGTGTTTGTGGGAGCCGAGGCAAGGGAGCTGGACTATCCCGCTGCCGATCGCTATGTCTACAGCAGCTACCGCGGCACGGGCGGCGTGCCCATCCCCCACCTCTGGCAGCGCTTTCTCTACGCCTGGCACTTCCGGGATCTGCGCATTCTTCTCAGCCGCGAGCTTTCCTCTACCACCCGCTTTCTCTATCGCCGCCAGATCCGGGAACGGGTGCGCCAGGTGATGCCCTTTTTGCTCTACGACCGGGATCCCTACCTGGTGATTCAAGGGGGCAAACTCTACTGGTTTTTCGATGCCTACACCACCAGCAGCCGCTACCCCTACTCGGAGCATCTGCCCGGCTTCCCCTTCAATTACATCCGCAACTCCGTCAAGGCGGTGCTGGACGCCTACAACGGCAGCATCGACTGGTACATTGCTGATCCTCGGGATCCCCTCATCCAAGCCTACGCCCGCATTTACCCCACCCTGTTCCAGCCCCTAGAGGCCATGCCGGAGCCGCTGCGGCAGCACATCCGCTACCCCCAGGATCTCTTCCGCCTGCAAGTGCAGCAATTTGCCACCTACCACATGACGGATCCCCGGGTTTTCTACAACCGGGAAGACCAGTGGCAGATCCCCAACCAGTTCCGCAAGCAACGGCGCCTCCCCATGCAGCCGCAGTACCTTATCCTCACCTTGCCGGAGGAAAACCAGCCCCAGTTTGTCTTGCTTTCCCCCTTTACCCCCCTCAACAAGCAGAACATGGTGGCTTGGATGGCCGCCCGCTGCGATGGGGAAAACTACGGCAAGCTGCTGGTGTATGAGTTTTCCAAGCAGCGCCTCATCTACGGGCCGGAACAAGTAGAGGCGCGGGTCAACCAGGATCCCGCCATTTCCGAGCAAATTGCCCTCTGGAACGAACACGGGTCGCGGGTGAACCTGGGCACGCTGCTGGTTATCCCCATCGAGACCTCGCTTCTCTACGTCCAGCCCCTCTACCTGGAGGCAGAACAGGGCCGCCTGCCCCAGCTTACCCGGGTCATCGCCGCCTACGAAGACCGGGTGGTGATGGAGCCAACCCTCAGCCAGGCCCTGGAAGCCCTCTTCTCCCCCACCGGCAGTCGCCGCTCCAACCGCTGAGGCTGGGGGATCCCTTCTCAGATTTCCGAAAGCCAGTTGACAGAACTTAACGGATGTTTTAAGGTTGTGTTGTCAATCTTCGCGCTTCC
>NZ_JANSJA010000194.1:5230-6724 GCF_047462335.1 Synechococcus sp. H60.1 | reverse complement strand
TGTGCTCGAAGCCTGCCGCCGGCGAGTGGCCGAGCTTTGCCGCCGTTTTCCGCTCTACCCCCACTTGGGATAACCCCCCTCCCCGCTACGGCTTGCCATGCCTTACTTGGTTGCCTTTTTGGCTGCTGCCTGTGTGGTTCTCTGGGCAACCCCGGTGGTGAAGGCGGTCGGGATCCGCAGCGGCCAGTTGGATTTTCCCGATGAGCGCAAGATCCACCGGCAGCCGATGGTGCGCCTAGGGGGGGTCTCTATCTTTTTTGGCAACCTGGTGGCACTACTCTTGCTCTGGGGAGCCGGAGCCTTCGCCGGCTTGCGCACCGAGCAGGAGTACGAGATCTGGGGGGTAACCATTGGCGGCGTTTTGTTTTTTTTGATTGGCCTGGCCGACGATCTGTTTCAGTTGTCGCCCTTTTCCCGCCTGGCGATGCAGTTTGGGGTGGCTGCCGCCGCTTGGGGAGTGGGGGTGCGCATTGAGTTCATCAACCTACCGCGCCTTGGCCTCTGGCCCTTCCCGGTGTGGTTGAGCCTGCTGGTTACCCTGCTGTGGCTGGTGGGGATGGCCAACGCCATCAACTTCATGGACGGCCTGGATGGGCTGGCGGCAGGGGTGTCAGGGATCGCGGCAGTCGTGATGCTGATGGTAACGCTGCTGCTGGATCGGCCGGCGGCGGCGATGCTGGCGGCAGCCTTGGCAGGGGCCTGTCTGGGCTTTTTGCGCTACAACTTCAACCCGGCTCAGATCTTCATGGGAGATGGGGGAGCCTACTTTTTGGGCTTTACCCTAGCCGGGATCGGGGTCATTGGGGTGGCCAAGGGGGTGACCACGCTGGCGGTGGCCCTGCCGTTTTTTATCCTGGCCGTGCCAATCCTGGATATGTCTGCCGTCATCCTCAAGCGGCTGGCCAGGGGCAAGTCCCCCTTTCATCCCGACAAGGGCCACTTGCACCATCGCCTGCTCAAAGCCGGCCTGTCGCAGCGGCATTCAGTGCTCTTGATCTACGCCATGACCCTTTGGGGGGGATCCCTGGCCTTGGCCTTGGCCGGCCTGCCGGCAGGGGGCACCTACCTGGGCGGCGCCTCGCTGCTGTTAGCGGGAGTAAGCTGGGGGGCCTGGCAACGCCAGCGTCAGCGGCAACGGTCTTTGGCTGCTGAAGATACCGAGGTTCAAGCAACAGATTCAGTTAATTCAAAATAAGGATTAAGCCTGGGTTGTTCCCAGCCGCCCGCCTGCCTAGACTGGAAGGTATCTCCTCTGCCGCCTTGATGATGCGTCCTACACCGGAGCTGGCGGCCCTTTTGCGCCGCACCGCCGATCGCCTACAGGCCCAGCACTGGGGCTTTTGGGATCGCGAGTACTGCTGGCGGGATAGTACCCGCTGCAATTGCGGCCTGCTGGTGCGGGAAGCCCTGGGCTGGGATCAGCAGCAGCTTAGCCTGCGCATCCACCGCGGCACCTGGCGCTCCATTGCCCAAACGGCCTACCGCACTGCTGCC
>NZ_JANSJA010000194.1:0-5130 GCF_047462335.1 Synechococcus sp. H60.1 | reverse complement strand
TCAGTTGGATTCGTCCACCATCACCACATGGGTGGGGATCTCAGGGGGCAGGAGCTTGCGGCCCGACAAGAAAGCCAGCTCGATCAAGAAGGCAAACCCCCCCACCTCAGCGCCGCTCTGGGCCACCAATTGGGCGGTGGCAGCGGCGGTGCCCCCGGTGGCGATGACATCATCTACGATCACCACTCGGTTGCCGGGGCGCAGGGCGTGGGCATGAAGTTGCAACTGGTCTTGGCCGTATTCCAGGCTGTAGATTTGGCTGAGCACCGGCGGCGGCAACTTGCCCGGCTTGCGAACCGGGACAAATCCCAAACCCAGATGCTGAGCCAGGGCAGCTCCTAAAATAAAGCCGCGCGACTCGATGCCCACCACATAGTCCAGGGATCCCATAGAGGTGGTGCCAGCGGCCAATTGTTCAATAGCAGCCCGGAAGCCCGCCGGATCCCCCAAGAGGGGGGTTATGTCGCGAAAGAGGATCCCGGGTTTGGGAAAATCGGGCACCAAGCGGATGAAGGCGCGCAAATCCATCCTGTTTTCCTCGTTGGCCAGTGGCTTGCCGAAAGGGCGCTCCAAGCAACCCATCATACCTGCTTAGCTTAAGGGCAGATGGGATCCCTTTTTGTCCGTTCGGCACCGGGGAAGATTTTTTATAATTGGCAGGGCTAGGAGCCGCGGCTCACCTGGTCTTTCTGTTCCTGACTCTGGAGACTTCTCATGCGCTATTACATGGCCATTGACTCCAATCCGCTGGCAAGTTTGCCGCTGGCTCTGTTTGGGGTGGGCAGTGAGTCGGCTTACGTCGATCTGCTGCAGGACAAGTTGATTGTCCGGGCGGGCAACCTGTTCAACGAAACCTTCTCCCTGAGCGAGTTGGGACAAGGGGAGCGCTTCTCTTGGCCCTGGTTCTACGGCCTGGGCGTGCGCACCGATTTCCAGGGGCTGGTGGGCGCGGTAACCAGCACCCAGGGGGTAATTGCCATCCCGCTGCTGCAGGAAAAGACCCTCTTCATCCCCCTGCTGGGGCCCCTGGGGCTGCAAGTATCCTGCAAAAAGTTGGTTTTCAGCCTCAAGGATCCGGACACGTTCCTGGCCAACTTCAATCAGGGTCGCCCAGAGGTGAACAGCGGGCCCAAGAATGTGGTGATCGAGTAGCCGTCTGGCCGGCTACTTTGACGAGACCAGCACTTCGGTAACAGAACCGCGCTCGCGGCCCTGGCAGTTGATGGCGCGGCTGGCCGCAATGGTGGGAATGAGATAGCCGCTCCGGGGGACTTGTACAACGCTAAACAGAAACGAACCCCTGTGAGGAGCCCGTCCCGCTTACGCGAGCGGTTTTCTTCAGCAAAACCCTGACTAGCGGCAGCCCGGGGCTCCCCCTACCAGGGGTGACGCGGCCATTCCGCCGATGCCAACGGTCGGCCGGTAGCCCTCCTCTAGTCTTGCTCCTCTTCTAGCAGCTCTTCCAGCACCTCGATCCAACGCTCCAGCTCCTCCAACCCCTGCAACACTGCCTCTGGGTCGCTCAGCTTCACCTGGAGCATCTGGGCCGATTCTTCCCAGGTCAGGGATCCGGGCGGGCTGGCCAGCCAATTCAGGTAACGGGGCAAGAAGGTGCGGGGAGACAGATGATACTGGCGGTGGCAGGCCAGGGCAACCAGTCTGGCCAGGCTGGCCTGATGGCTGCTAAAAGGGCGGAGAAACAGCTCCGGCATCCCCACCCAGCGGAACTGGTCTTCCGGCAGCAGCTCCACCGCATCGCCACACAGCTCTTGGCACAGCTTCAGCCACTCTTCGCTGACCCAGTAGGTAGGGCTGGCCTCAGAGGGCGCCAGCAGAGGGGTGTCGCCCCCTGGGATCCCCGAGCGGTAGAGAAGCAGCTCCAGCCGCGCAATCAAGCTCTGGTAAAACACAGCCTGCAGCTGGGCCTCCAGGTGGTAAATCAACAGGGCTTGGGCCAACTGGAGGCTGCTGGAGAGAAAGGTCTCCGGCCCGCTGACGCCATTGCGGAAACGGAGAGGCACCCCCCCTGGTGTGCCTCGCGCCGTCTCAAGCAGGTAGCCTAGCAGCATCTGCTGTAAAAACGCGGTATGCACCCCCACCTCCCAGGAGGGCCGAGTAGCTCCCTGCAACTCCTCTAGCTCCAGCCAAAGTCGGGGCTCCTCAGGCCGGAGCCGCCGGCTGAGGGCCGCAAGGGCTCGCAGTAGGGAGGCAAGGGATTCACCCCCTGGAAGGGGCGTCTCTAGTGGCCAAGGGAAGGAGTCGGTCTCCCCACGGCTTGCTTCCAGTTGGGAGGTAATTTCCGGCAGCCAGGGCTTGGCTTGGGCAGCGCACTCGGGGCAGAACTCCTGCAAAGCAGACCAGACCAGGAAGGTGGCCTCGGCGGCAGTGAGGCGAGGAGCCGGATCTCCCCAAGGGGCATAGAGGTCGCAGGTACGGATGGAACGGCTCAGGGCGCGGCTTTTTAGGCGGTAGTAGCGCTGGAACAGGTCAAAGCGATCGTGGATCCCGTCTAGCAGATGCTCCCAAAAGGTCTGGCCGAGGCCGTGGCGAGCCAGGTACAGATCGACGGCAGAATCGTAGCCCCGCCACTGGGCCTCCCAGAGGTGGTCGCGGATGAGGATGCTGAGAATAAATCCCCCCAGCTCTGCATGGGCTTCCAGGTGTTGGCCCAACCGCTGGTAGGCCGCCCAGCGGATCTCGGCGCTGGGATGGGTTTGCAGGCTCTGCAGGTGGGTAAGAGTTTCAGCCGACTGGGGTTGGGGGAGCCCCAGGCCCTGGCCAGGGAGGGAGGCGAGGGTGACTTGCCACAACTGCCGCCAGGCCAAGCGTCCGGCCAGGCGCTGCTGGTGGAGCAGGCGCTCCAGAGGCTCCGCCTGTTGATGACCCCGCTGCTGGAAGAGGCCACACAAAAACTGGCGAAAGGGACGCAGCAGCGGCTCGACACAGGCAGCAACCAAAAGATCCAAGCGCTGATCCTTTGACTCAAGTGGCAGCTCGGCTGCAGGTTCGTCGGGGGAAACAGCCGGCAGCGACTGCAACTCCAGAGGGAAAAACAGCAAGTGGCTCTGCAGGGAGATAGCCCGCTCCAGATCCCTCCAGTTGGGGACTGCCCCTGTCCAGCCGGAGTCAGCTGGGATCCCTTCCCTGTCCCCGGCGAGGTGGGCCGCCAGAGCTTGCGTCAGCTGCGCCAAGATCTGCAGCGCCTTCCCCAGCTCTGGTGGGCTAAGCTGGGCCACTCGCCCCCGGTAGCGCCGGGCAAACTGCTGCACCTGCTCCTCCAGGTCATTCCAGCTTGGGGCACCCTCTTGCCCAGAGCTGGCGAAACGCTCAAAAGGGGGTTCAGCCGTAGGAAAGACCACCAGCACCAGCCTCCTAGAGATGGGGGCATCCCCTCTTTGGCTTGTCAGCTAAGCCAACCCAGCCGCAGCTGAGGATTAGGCCTGCACAAGCCAATGTACTTCCTCCAGGATAGGTGTCGGGAGACAATCATTCGTGGAAAAGCTTTCCAGAGGAGGCGACGCTTTTGTTTGCCCAGGTCACTGCTGCTGCTCTACTGGGACTCAAGGCCGTGCGGGTCACGGTGGAGGTGGACGTTGGCGGTGGCTTGCCGCAGATTACCCTGGTGGGGCTGCCCGACACAGCCGTTCAAGAGGCCAAAGAGCGGGTACGGGCGGCCATCAAGAACTCCGGCTTTGCCCTGCCGCAGCGGCGGATCATCGTCAACTTGGCCCCCGCTGATCTGCGCAAAGAGGGCCCCAGCTTTGATCTGCCCATCGCCATCGGCATTCTGGCAGCCGCAGGAGTGGTTGAGGGAGAAGCGCTGGCCAACACCCTGCTGCTGGGGGAATTGGCCCTGGATGGCACCCTGCGCCCCGTAGCGGGTGTTTTGCCCATTGCCGCCAGTGCCGCCGAGATGGGGATCCGCCGCCTGGTGGTGCCCCAGGAGAATGCTCCGGAAGGAGCCCTGGTGCAAGGGATCCAGGTGTATGGGCTGCCCTCTTTGGCAGCGGTGGTGAGCTGGCTGCAAAACCCCCAGGGAGTTGAGCCAGTGCGGATCCAGCCGGAGCAGCTGCTGCCCCCTGAAACGGAACCCTTACTGGATTTGGCCGATGTGAAGGGGCAGGAACACGCCCGGCGGGCTCTGGAGATTGCGGCGGCCGGCGGGCACAACCTGCTGCTGGTGGGCAGCCCAGGAGCGGGCAAAACCATGCTGGCGCGGCGTCTGCCCGGCATCCTGCCCCGGCTGCAGTGGGAGGAAATGTTGGAGATCACCCGCATCTACTCAGCAGCGGGCCTGCTACGGCAAAACCTGCACCTAGGACGCCAGACTCCCCTGATTACGCAGCGACCCTTTCGGGCTCCCCACCATTCGGCCTCGGCGGTGGCGCTGGTGGGTGGTGGCCCCTACCCCAAGCCTGGTGAGATCTCCCTTGCTCACCACGGTGTCCTGTACTTGGACGAACTGACGGAATTTCGCCGTGAGGTGCTGGAGGTGCTGCGCCAGCCTTTGGAAGACGGCAAGGTTACCATCTCCCGCGCCCGCGTTTCTTTAGAGTTTCCCGCCCAAACCACCCTGGTGGCCTCCACCAACCCCTGTTCCTGCGGCTTCTACGGGGATCCCGTTCAGCCCTGCACCTGTACGCCGCAGCAGCGGGAGCGCTACTGGTCCAAGCTCTCCGGCCCGCTGCTCGATCGCATTGATTTGCAGGTGCGGGTCAACCGCCTCAAGCCGGAAGAAATTGTCCGCCTCCAGGGGGGCGAATCCTCCCAAGCGGTGCGGCAGCGGGTGGAACGGGCGCGGCAACGCCAACGGCAGCGCTTCCAGGACGAACCTGGGATCCACTGCAACGCCCAAATGCAACCCCGCCACCTGCGGCAGTGGTGTGCCCTGTCGGATCCCTGCCGTAAGCTCCTAGAGAGCGCCATCCACAAGTTGGGCCTGTCTGCGCGGGGGAGCGACCGCATCCTCAAGGTGGCCCGCACCATCGCCGACCTGGAGGGCGCCGAGGCCATCGCCCCCACCCACCTCGCCGAGGCCATTCAGTATCGCAGCCTGGATCGCGGGCGGCTCTGAGCCCAAGCGCTCCGCGCCGCTCACGCGACCACCCCCGGCCCCTCTCCCAGAGGGAG
>NZ_JANSJA010000193.1:20033-30266 GCF_047462335.1 Synechococcus sp. H60.1 | reverse complement strand
GTAATCATTCCTGGGATAGCATAGAAGGTCATCATGTACACAGCGATCCGCACGTTTTGCGTCCGCTTAACTATGGGATGACAGCGCCAGGACGGGGTGCAACCATCCTTTACAAAGGTGGGTTGCGGCTTCGTGTGGTTAATCTCGCCAGCTATGACACTCCTCCTTTTGCTAATGATCCGCAAAGCCCGTCGAAAGAACCACCGAGCCTTACTTTTTGTTTATTTTAAGGGGGATCCCTAGAAAATTTGCGCATTCAGAAACGCACCATAGGTGCTTTGGATAACAGTGTTCCCCCATCGGGGGGGGGATCCAACTTCCCTCACCCCCACCCTCTCTCCCACTGGGAGAGGGGAGGTGGGCGGTTAGCTCTTCGGGGGGATCCCTAGGAATTAAAAACAACGAAAAAAGGGGCATTAAGCCCCCAAAAATAGCTTCCCCTTTCGGGGGATCCCTAGCCTTTGATACACAGAATAGGCCTTAAGCGCGCTACGAGTTTAGCGATCTTGGCTTGGTCGGCAGCGCGCACAACTTTGTCTACGTTTTTGTAGGCCTGGGGCGCTTCTTCGGCTACCCCCCGCAGAGAAGGACTGCGCACAATGACGCCGCGCCGTCGCAGTTGTTCGATAATCTCCTGCCCTGTCCAGGCTTTGAGAGCCTGGTTGCGACTCATCGCCCTTCCGGCCCCGTGGCAAGCTGAAGAGAGGGCAAGGGCCTCACTTTGCTCGGTGCCGACCAGAATGTAGGAGGCCGTGCCCATGGAGCCACCGATGATTACCGGCTGACCGATGGAACGAAAAGCCTGAGGGATCTCTGGGTGGCCGGGCCCAAAAGCGCGCGTTGCCCCCTTGCGGTGGACAAACAGGCGGCGTTTTTTCCCCTCTATGATATGTGTCTCCTCCTTGCAGGTGTTGTGGGAGACATCGTAGATGAGGTCGAGTTCAGCCTTGGGAAAAAGCTCGGCGAATACCTGGCGCACCCAGTGGGTGATGATCTGGCGGTTAGCCAAGGCGCAGTTGACGGCTGCCCGCATTGCTCCCAGGTAGCTTTGCCCCACTTTGGACTGCAAAGGCGCACATGCCAGCTCGCGATCAGGCAGCTCTATGCCGTGTTCTTTAGCTGCCTGTTGCATCTTCTTCAAATATTCAGTGCCAATCTGGTGACCCAGGCCCCGCGAGCCGCAGTGAATAGTAATGACAACTTCCCCCTGCCTGAGACCAAAACTCTCGGCAGCCTTGGGATCGTAGATCTCGTCGACAACCTGGACTTCGAGGTAGTGGTTACCTGAGCCTAGGGTTCCCATCTCGCGCCGCTGGCGTTCACGGGCGTAGGCGGAGACTTCGCCTGGCTTTGCTCCACGCATGCGGCCATGTTCTTCGATGTGCTCTAGATCTGCTTTCTTGCCGTAGCCTTGAGCCACAGCCCATTCTGCTCCGCCTTCCAGCATGGCTTCCATCTCTTTGTCGCTCAAGGAAAGCTTGCTGCGGCTGCCGAGCCCTACCGGTACGCTGGCATACAAGGCATTGGCTAAGGGTTCTGCTGCTTCCTCCACTTCTTCGCGCGTCAGCCCCGTCCGCAAGGTTCTCACGCCGCAGGAGATGTCAAATCCCACTCCACCAGCGGAAATCACCCCCCCTTCTTCTGCATCGAAGGCGGCCACCCCACCGATGGGAAAGCCATAGCCCCAGTGGGCATCTGGCATCACATAACACGCTCCCACGATCCCTGGCAAAGTGGTCACGTTGCTGGCCTGCTCGGCCACTTTGTCGTCCATCTCCCGGATTAACTCTTCATCGGCAAAGATCAAGACCGGGACACGCATTTTGCCTTTAGGAGGAATGCGCCAAACCGTTTCATCTAGACGCTCAAGTTTCCTGATATCCATAGACTGCCTCCCTTACACGTCCACCACACACTGTGCCACCCAAAGCTCACCCTCTTGGGCCACCTTGAGTTGCGTGTAAGTTGCCCCTTTAACTTCTACTGCCGGTCGGTGCTTGGTGCGGTCAACTCTTTCCCCCCACAGGCTGGCTTTGAGATGGTCTTTTGCAAGATGCACTTCAACTTTCCCAAACAGCATTCCTCTAACTGCCATCTCGTAGATCACTGCATTCAGGAAGTCCACCAACAATAGTTCCAGATCGCCTGAATTTTCTAGCTCGATCTCTAGCCGCTCCCTGGGATCTACTTCATCCACGCTAGTGATCGCCGCAGTCAGGGCCAAAGCTGCCTGGGCAAAGGCTTCCTCCGGCGTTGCCCCATAGCCGCGGACGCCAATGTCGGCCATGTGTTCAAAATGCTCCCATCTTGCCTGCACCACGGCAGTCTCCTTGTTCAGGGCAGGCCGAAGCCCAATGTCATCTAGACTCGGCAGCGATACCGTAACTTACGCAACTTATCGCTCCCTCTGCAAGGGGATCCCTGGAGGTTGGAAACAGAAACAACCACTAGGGTACTACTATTGTATTCGTCTCTTGTTCTTCCTCCTGCATAGGAATGGGAGACTTTTTTGAGGTTGGCAGAGCTTGTGGAATTACTCCTTCGGGAGATCCCAATGGGAAAAACCTCCCGCTAATAGGGGAGGTGTTTGTGGCTCTATTTTTCTGTTTGGGGATCCCTAGAAACTGGAGAAAAGCGGGAATCTGGGTTCGCTGAGGGCACTTCGAGGATCCCATCTCCTGGGATCTGTGGGGGATAGGAACTCTAGAGATAGCTGATTGGGATGAGGGCAGCCAAAATTAGGTAGAAGGCGAGATCGGCGCACTCTTGGGTTTTTGGGCAACTTGCTGCTTCGAGAGTGGTCGGCACTGACGACGAAAACCAGAAGGCGACCTGGGCTGTTGACAGAAAGCCCTTGACAGCGGTAGGGCTACTGGAAAATGAATAGCCAACACTGATCCTTTCGACGGCAGGGGGATCCCAGCGATGAGGAAAGATCTCAACATCCTGCATCGGCTGGCACGCAGCTATGGACTTAGGCTTTTGGAGGCTGCCGATATAGCTGTCAATGGCTCGCGGCCCTGGGATCTGCAAGTCCACGACGAGCGGCTTTACCTGCGCTGCTTGCTCTATGGATCCCTGGGCTTTGGCGAGGCCTACCTGGAGGGGTGGTGGGATTGCGAGGCTATTGATGAGCTGGTTTGTCGTCTCCTCACCAGTCGGGCAGCCGAGCGAGTGGGCTGGCCAGTTCGGCTCCTGCTTGCCTTGGACAGTCGCCTCATCAACCGCCAGCGGGGTAAGGGAGCGTTTGTGGTTGGCCAGCGCCACTACGACCTTGGCCATGACCTCTACGAGGCCATGCTGGATCGCCGCCAGATCTATAGCTGTGCTTATTGGGATGGGGGGGCACAAACCCTCGACGAAGCCCAGGAAGCCAAGCTGGATCTCATTGCCCGCAAGCTAGATCTCCAGCCCGGCATGCGCGTGCTCGACATCGGCTGTGGTTGGGGCGGCACGGCACAGTACCTGGCCGAACGCTACAGTGTACAGGTGGTGGGCATCACCGTCTCGCAAGAGCAGGCCAGGCTAGCCAGCGAACGCTGCCGCGGCCTACCGGTGGAGATTCGGCTGGAAGACTATTGCCAGACGCAGGGAAAGTTTGATCGGATCCTTTCTGTGGGCATGTTTGAGCATGTGGGCTACCGCAACTACCGAACATTTATGCAGGTAGTCCGTCGCCTTCTCAAAGAGGATGGCTTGTTTCTTCTCCACACCATCGGCGCCAACGTTGCCTACCAGGGGCGGGATCCGTGGATTGAGCGCTACATTTTTCCCAACTCGATGCTGCCCTCGCCTCGTCAGATAACAGCGGCTTTCGAGGGCCTATTTGTTCTGGAAGACTGGCACAACTTTGGGATCAACTACGTGACCACCCTAAAAGCTTGGCACACCAATTTTGAGCGGGCATGGCCCCAACTGGCTGGTCGCTACGACGAGCGCTTTCGCCGCATGTGGAAGCTTTACCTGCTGATGAGTGCTGGCAGCTTCAAGGCCCGCGCCAGCCAGCTTTGGCAACTAGTCCTCTCGCCCAGGGGAGTAAGGGGCGGCTACCGCTCGGTGCGGTAGTTGTTTCCTCCCCCGCCAACCCCTTGGGCTCCCCAAGCCGCGTGCTACGATGACTTTTGATTATCATTCTCATTCAGGCAAGTGGGTTGATGCCCGAAGCTCTGCGGCAGATTGTCGCGCGCTTTCAAAAGGCCAAAACCTCTCGTCAGAAGTACGAGTTGCTGCTGGCCTATGCCAAGCGCCTGCCCCCTTTCCCCGATTCCCAGCGAACAGAGGAGAATCTCGTGCGGGGTTGTGCTTCGCGGGTGTGGCTGGCCACCGAGCTAAGAGACGGCAAGGTCTACATCCAGGGAGATGCCGATGCCCAGTTGGTCAAGGGCTTGGTGGCCGTTTTGGTGGAGGGGCTAAGTGGCTCAGCACCAGAGGAAATTTTGGGGGTTTCCCTGGAGTTTGTGCGGGAAATGGGCCTCAACTTCAGCCTTAGCCCTTCCCGCAGCAACGGCCTGGTGAGTATGTTTTCGCTGCTGCAGCAGCGGGCCTTGGCTTTCCAGAAGTCAGGCGCTTCCGACGCTGCTGTCTCTGTTGTCTCGTGAGGTGTTAGGGCTCATGGCTAATAACTCTCTGCGTTCGGCCCGACCCCTGCGATCGCTGGCCTCGCTGGTGGCGGCCCTTTCGGTCGGGATCCTGGGCAGCTTGCAGATGCGCCAAGAGAGATCCCAGGCCCAGCAGGGATCCACTCCCCCGCAGGTAGTGACCACAATCCTGCCGATAACGCAATTTACCCGCGCCGTGGCCGGGGAGCGGGCCGAGGTGAAACCCCTGATCCCTCCCCAGATGGGGCCCCACGACTTTCAGGCCCGACCCGAGGATGCGCGCCTGCTGTCCCAGGCGGATGTGCTGGTGATCAACGGGTTGGGAATGGAGACCTTTTTGGAGGGATTGATTGCCAACGCCGGCAATCCGAAGCTGCGCATCATTGACAGCAGCCAAGGGATCCCGACTTTGCAGACCCAGGAGCCAGAGCATGGCCACTCCCACAGCCATGGCCATTCTCATGGTCACAGCCACGGCCATGGCCATTCTCATGGTCACGGGCACTCTCACGGCAAGTTGAACCCCCACATCTGGCTGGATCCCAGGCGGGCCATTCGGCAGGTGGAAAACATCCGCGACGGCCTCATTGCTGTCGATCCAGAAGGGGCAGAGATCTACCGCGCCAATGCCGCTGCCTTTATCGAGCAACTGGAAGCTTTGGATAAAGAAATCGAGCAGAAATTAGCTCCCTTCGCCGGCAGGAGCTTTGTGGTCTTCCACGACTTTGCCCCTTACTTTGCCGAGCGCTACAACCTCAAAGCGGAGTTCCTGGTGGAGATCCCGGAAGCCAGCCCCTCTCCGGAAGATGTGCGGCGGGTGATGGATACGGTGCGGCAGTCGGGCCTAAAGACAATCCTGGTGGAGCCACAAGTGGGGAAGGACAACCCCTTTGAGGTCTTGGCTAGAGATCTGGGGGTACAAGTCCGTGTATTCGATCCCTTGGAAACGGCTGGCCCAGAGGGGATCGAGCCGGAGTACTACCTAACCATCCTGCGGCAGAACGTGGAAAACCTAGTCTCCGCTTTCGAGAAAGAGAAGGCCTGGGTTCCCCTGCAGTTGCCCTTGGTGGGTCAGGCTGCTCTTGAGCACCTGCTGGCAAGGGGGCGATGAGCTTCCATTCTGACGAGGTTGTCCTGCGGGTGGAGGGGCTGACTGTCTGCCGCGGATCCCACTTGGCCGTGCAGAACGTGTCGTTTGCGCTAGAGGCGGGATCCCATACGGCCATTGTTGGCCCCAACGGCGCCGGCAAGAGCACCTTGGTGCAGGCCATCTTGGGCATCCTGCCGCGGCAGTGTGGCTCGGTTTCCATCCTAGGGGAGCCGCTGCGCCTGTCAGGGTACTTGCCCCAGAAAGTGCGGCAGCAGCTTGCCTATGTGCCGCAGCGCTTGCACTTCAACCCCGCCCTCCCCCTAACAGTGGCGGAGTTTGTCGCCCTGGGCTGGGGATCCCTTAGGCCCCGCTGGCCCTGGCAGCAGCGAGCTGCTCGGCAGGAGGCCGTCCAGAAAGCCTTGCAACGGGCCGAGGCTCTGCACCTGGCCTCTAAGCCCCTGGGTCAACTGAGCGGCGGCGAGCTGAAGCGCGTGTTGTTGGCCTATTGTCTAGTCTGGCCGCGGCGGCTGCTGGTGCTGGACGAGGCCCCCGCTGGTCTAGATAGCCTCAGCGAAGGGGAATTCTATCGGCTATTGGAAGAGCTGCGCCGCTTCCTGGGCTGGGCCATCCTGCAGGTCTCCCACGACCTAGAGATGGTGTCCCGCTACTGTGACCGCGTGCTGTGTCTCAACCGCTCCCTGATTTGTCAGGGATCCCCTGAGGCGGCCCTGGCGCCGGAGATGCTCAGCCGCGTCTACGGCCCCGAGTTTGCCCGCTACATCCACCACCACTGAGGAGGGGCAATGCCGGAGACCTGGGCGCAGGTGGTGGAATGGCTGCAGTTGCCCTTCATGCAGCGGGCTCTCCTAGGCGGCATCCTGACGGGGGTGACGGGGGGGCTTTTGGGCAGTTTTGCCATCTTTCGGCAGTTGGCGTTTTTTAGTGATGCCTTGGGGCATTCGGCGCTGCTGGGTATTCTCGTGGGAGTGGCCTTGGGGCTGGATCCCACAGCGGTGCTGATGGTGTTTGGGGTAGTGTTTGCCCTGGGGGTGACTTTTGTCCTGGAACACACCCAGCTTTCGGCGGATGCGGTGCTAAACATCATCTACTCCTCCTCCTTGGCCCTGGCCATCATTGGCCTCAGCCTGATCCCTGGCTACCGCGGCAACCTTAACCAGTTGCTGCTTGGGGATATTCTCGGCATCAGTCTGCCGGCCTTGTGGATGAGCGGCCTGCTCCTGCTCTTGGCTCTGGGGTATATTGGGCTGACCTTGCCTGCCCAGATGCTGCTCACCCTGGATGAGTCGCTGGCGCGGGCGCGGGGGGTAGAGGGGGGCTGGCAGCGGCTGGCCTTTGTGGTGCTGCTGGCGCTGGTGGTGGCTCTGTCGATCCGCTCGGTGGGGGTGCTATTGGTGAGCGCCTTTGTGGTGATCCCTGCCTCGACGGCGCGGCTTTTGGCATCCAGCTTTACAACCTATGTGCTGCTGGCCATGGGCTTGGGGGGCTTAAGCGCCGTGCTGGGGATCCTCCTCTCAGCCGCCTTCAACCTCCCCTCCGGCCCCAGCATTGTGACCACCCAGTTGCTGTTTTTTCTCCTGGCCATGGGGCTGAAGGGGGGAGCGCAACTGCTGCGGCGCTAGCTGCCGGCCATTCCCATTCCTAAGATTCTCTCCGGCAGAAGCTGGCCAAACAGGCGGCGGTAGCTCTCCGGGAAGACCTGGCCCATGAGGGTGGGCTGCTCGTAAACCCGCTTGAGGGTATTGAGATCCCGTTTGGTGATGGTGGGCACCCGCAGCAGGCGGCGATTGCCGGTAGCCGCTGCATGGTGGCCGCCGTACATCAGATCCCGCGGGTTGGGACTATGGCCCCACAGCCCCAGCCCATGGCCAATCTCGTGCCGGGCCACCGCCGTCACTTCTGCCAATCCCTGGCCTTCGGCAATGACAATGCGCACCCGCTGCTGCAGCGAGCCATCGGCGGCAAAGAAAAACTCAGGCCGGGCTGCCCCCGCTATCCCTTCGCCAATGGCAGGAACGCGGTAGATGCTTATCCCGTAGAGGGCCTCCTCTTCTTTGCCCACCACCTTCAGGGGGAGGTAGGCCGACCACTCCTTTACCGCCTGCTCCACAAAGGTTTTCCACTGGGGGTGATCTCCCTGAATGTAGACAGGGACGGGGTAGAAGGCCCACTGGGCGTAAGCTCCGCCCGGCAGCAGCGGCTCGATTTCTTCGAAGTAGTCTCCCGCCGACTTGTCATAGGTGTAGCGGGCTAGGCCGGGGGGCAGCTTGAGGCGAACCGGCTGCGGCAGCTCTTCCAGGGGCCTCTGCGCCTGGGCCAGGGATCCCACCCCCCCTAGCGCCAGCGCCAGGAGCATTGCGCCGGCAATAACCCCAAGCTGAAGGATGGAACGCCGCCGCCAGGCCATACCTTGGTTTCCTCCCTTCCTGATTAAAGGCTATTGGCTAGAAAAGCCAACGTCGATGCCAGCCAAGGGATCCCCTGTCCTAGAAGTGGCGGAATTGGCTACACTGAGAGTCTGTTGTCCCTAGCTTGGCTAAAGGTTTCCCATGCAGCTTCGTCTTGGCGAGCCGCCCCTAACACAGGCAGAATGCGCCCTGGTTTACTGCTTTGCCCCCACCGGCGAAAACGCCACCTTCTCGCTGCCTGCCGAGATTGCTGCCTCGGACGAGAAAGTGGGGTCGGGGCTGGTGGCGGAAGCGGTTCAAGAACAGAAGTTCCAGGGCAAGCCCAATAGCAGCCTTGCTCTGCGCCTGCCAGGAGCCATCCGCAAGCTGGTGTTGGTGGGGCTTGGGGATCCGGCTGCGCTGACGCTGGAAGCGCTGCGGCGGGCCACTGCCAACGGTCTGCGCCAGGCCCACAGCCTTAAAGCTAAGCAGGTGGTGCTGTCCTTGCCAGAAACGGGGCTGGATCCGGTGCGGGCGGTGCAGGCAGTAGCCGAAGCCAGCCTCCTTGTGGCCCACCAGGACAACCGCTTTAAATCCCAGCCCAAGCCCGAGGAAGAGCGCGGCTTTTCCGTTGAGGAAGTCACCCTCCTGGTGCCAGGCCTGGCCCAGGCCCGCCAAGACTATGAAAGCGCCCTGCAGCGGGCCACCGAGATGGCTGCCGGGACGATCCTGGCCCGCGAACTGGTGGCCGCCCCTGCCAATGTCGTCACACCCCCTGCCCTGGCCGACACTGCCCGGCAACTGGCCCAAGACTACGGCCTGGAGGTGGAGATCCTAGGACGGGAAGAGTGCCAAGCCTTAGGCATGGGGGCTTTCCTCGGCGTGGCCCAGGCCTCAGATCTGCCGCCCCAGTTTATCCACCTCACCTACAAGCCCAAAGAAGGGGATCCCGTCGCCAAGCTGGCCCTGGTGGGCAAGGGCCTCACCTTCGATTCCGGCGGGCTGAACATCAAAACCGACTCCCGCAGCATTGCCATGATGAAAACCGATATGGGCGGAGCTGCAGCCGTCTTGGGAGCGGCCCGGGCCCTAGCTGCCCTCAAGCCACAGGTAGAGGTGCACTTTATCGTCGCCGCCACTGAAAATATGATTAGCGGCCGTGCCCTCCACCCCGGGGACATCCTCACCGCCTCCAACGGCAAGACCATTGAGGTCAACAACACCGATGCCGAAGGCCGCCTCACCCTGGCCGATGCTTTGGTGTTTGCCGAAAAGCTGGGGGTGGACGCCATTGTGGATCTAGCTACCCTAACCGGCGCCTGCGTCATTGCGCTGGGAGAAGAAATTGCCGGCCTCTTTACCCCCAATGAGGCCCTGGCTCAAGAGGTGCAGCAGGCGGCCAACCTCTCTGGTGAGAAGATCTGGCGCCTACCCTTGGAAGAGAGCTATTTCGAGGGCCTCAGCTCCACCGTGGCCGACATGAAGAACACCGGCCCCCGCTCCGGCGGCTCCATCACCGCTGCCCTCTTCCTTAAACAATTTGTGGAGAAAACCCCCTGGGCCCACCTAGACATAGCCGGCCCGGTGTGGACAGAGAAGGATGCGGGCTACAACAACAAAGGCGCCACCGGCTACGGCGTGCGCACCCTGGTGGAGTGGGTCTTGGCGCGGCAGGCTGCAGCCACCTCCCCCTAGCCTGGTTGCTTGCTATTGTTCTCCGCTCCCAAGGTTCTGCTTGTTGCGGCAGTGAGATTGCCCACAATCGCTTCTTGACCCTAGCAGCTTATGATCGAGATGTTGCTAGGCGCCGGCAGTTTACAGGATCCCTCCTTAGGCTTTGTTGAAAACAGTGTTGCTACTCGTAAGGGGAGTAGAGCTTCCCAAGCCTTGCTTGGGTCAACAGCAAGAACTCTAGACCGACCCTAATTGAAAGTCACAGTAGCTGGGTTAAGGAATGAAAGTCACAGTAGCTGGGTTAAGGGAAGTTACTGGCGGCGCCCCACTGCTGAAGAGAGTAACTGGGGGATTTGTGTAAGTTGCCGCCACTGGACTGATCTGTTCCACAGATACAGAAACCACGCAGGAGGAATTCGGAGCCAGAGTTCCACCTTGAAGGGCAATCGTGGTTGAAGGAATTGCT